>JBFWON010000025.1:0-42962 GCA_050250515.1 Bdellovibrionales bacterium
CATTTTTCGACATTCGAACAATTGACCCCAGGGAATAGGATCGAATGCCGCAAAGCACAATGGAGTTGTTAGATTTCTTTCTTGGGACGATTGTCCGCCTTCCAATGGCTACGCCACTCCGTTGTTGAAAACATTGCAAAGCCGCTACGGTGGATTGTGGCGGAGTTTCGGCAATCTTAGTCTTTGAGGGCTAGTGGGATTACTGCGTTGTAATTGGAGCCACGAATTCCCAAAACGACTTCTTTCATCGTGGAGAATTGGCTGCCTCGCAAGAAAATTTCGAATTCCT
This sequence comes from Bdellovibrionales bacterium, assembly GCA_050250515.1. Lineage (GTDB taxonomy): Bacteria > Bdellovibrionota > Bdellovibrionia > Bdellovibrionales > UBA1609 > JALHOQ01. The sequence continues at coordinate 290 of JBFWON010000025.1, forward strand.
TTTGCAATGCCTTTAAGTATTCAACTTCAAAAATTGTCGGACCGGCGGTTGGCTTTTTAGTCACAAGTTCAGTTTGCTGAAGTTTCAATGCATTCATTTTATTCTCCCTTGTTGGATTTTCGATTGAACTTCAAGATGCCTGCCAACGGCGCCGTCGAATAAAGGCGCACCAGTTGCCGTGACCGGGACAACCTGTCCCAAGTCGATCGGTTGATTTACAGAGTTGTCTCAACAAGAAGTCTTCAAAAGTCTACAAATATAGACTCTCTAAAAATTAGGTAGGCTTTTATTCGGGGTCGTATACCTTTCCGAACTAATTCTTGGGGGCAGGGATGAAGTCCAATTTCAAAATATTGCTAGTTGAGGACATGGAATCCTTTAGGGGAGCGGTCTCCCAGCTTCTTGGCGTATACAATGATATACATGAGGCTGCTGATTTATCCTCTGCACGCGCAGCCCTAGCGAAGAGCGTCTTTGATGTTGTGGTGCTCGATAAGGGCCTGCCCGATGGCGATGGAATTGACCTGATCGCAGATATCAAGGAGCTCAATCCAAATGCGGTCGTCATCGTATTGACCTCCGATTCAGATTTTAGTTCGGTCAAGCACTGCATTGCCCGCGGCGCGGACGACTATGTTATAAAGTCCGAAAATATCGTTCCCGATCTCCTCATTCGGATTCCGGTGGCGGTTTCTAAGGCGGCTTCCACTCGGCGCCTGAAAAATCTCGAACAACAAGTCAAGGATGCCTTTCGATATGAGATCGTTGGCAAGTCGCCATCGACGATGGAACTACGAGAATTTATTTTAAGCCTTAAGGGATCTGGCGCGCACGTTTTGATAACCGGTGAGAGCGGCACCGGAAAGGAACTGATCGCGCGTAGGCTGAACTCAATCGAGGACGACGGCAAGCGGCCGTTTGTTGCTATTAACTGCGGTGCGATTTCTGAAAATCTAATTGAGAGCGAATTATTCGGTCATAAAAAGGGAGCGTTCACCGGCGCGTTGACAGACAGGGCCGGAAAATTTGAAGCGGCCCATGGCGGAGATCTTTTTTTAGATGAGATCGGCGAATTACCGCTGCCGGCTCAGGTTCGCCTCCTTCGTGCCATTCAGGAGGGCGAGATTACTCGTGTTGGAGACAATCGGGTGATCAAAGTGAATTGCCGAATCATTGCGGCGACAAATCAAAACCTTGATCAAATGGTAAAGGCTGGAAAATTTCGTGAAGATTTATTCCATAGGTTAAATGTGGTGAGGATTCAGACCACGCCCCTGCGAGAGAGGCGCGGTGACATCCGTGACATGGCCAAAATGTTCACTCTACAGGTTGGGGGTTCTAAATTCAAAATTGCGGATGCTGCCCTTAACTCTTTATCGGGCCACGAGTGGCCGGGCAACATACGAGAGCTGCGGAATTCCATCGAGCGCGCGGTGATCTCGGCCAGGCGTCGCCAGTCCGATGAAATTCGGTTTGAAGATGTTTCGATCTATCGTCCGGCCAAGGACTCGAATTATCGAATGAAAAAGATCGAGTCAGCATTGCCGTCCGAGAGTTCTGAGCTTACTGCCAATAATTATCGTGAATTTATAGGCGCTTTACATCGGGAATATTTGGAAACGGCGCTCGAGCTTGTGAATGGGAACGTGGAAAATTTGGCGATTGCACTCGGGCTTGGCAGAAGCACGGCGTTCAAGCGTCTTCGGGAGTTTGGTGTCCGGGCGGTGGAATTGCGAGGGGGGAAGTCTCCAATCGTGGAAAATCGTCCGGCAGATGAGAATTTGACAAGGGGAATGACATGAAATGGATATTGAAGGTGACACTGACTTTGCAGTTCATAGCCTTTGCCAATGCGGCCTGGGCAGGAGGAAAAAGGATGGCTACGGCAGAAGATGTAATAAGACAATTGGACCTCAAGCCACTGCCCGAGGAGGGCGGATATTACCGGGAAACGTATCGTGAAGCTGACATCGCTGTGCCGGCGCGGTCAGTGGGCATTGATTCGCCCACCAATCGAGTGGCGAGCACGGCCATTTATTATTTGTTGGTGCCTCAAAGCTTTTCTGCGCTTCACCGAATCAAAAGTGATGAGATTTTCCACTTCTATTCTGGCGATCCGGTTGAAATGATTCAGATCGATGCGTTGGGAAATCTGACAACCTACACGTTGGGGGCGAATATCTTTAAGGGTGAGATCCCGCAAGTGGTGGTTCCCAAAGGAGCCTGGCAAGCGCTTCGACTCAAGCCTGGAGGCGCATGGGCTTTGATGGGTACGACAGTGGCGCCTGGATTTGAGTTTGAGGATTTTGAAGTCGGTGAAAGACAGAGCATGTTAAACCAGTTCCCTCAACATCGCGACGCCATCATCAAGTTTTCGAGGGGGCCAAATGAAAAGGCTCACTAATGACGTTCTCAAAAAAGATATTCATTGCGGTGTTCTTTTCGACGTTCGCCATCGGTTCACTTTTGGTGTGGACCGCGCATCGCTACGTCAGCCAAAGGTCTGAAGACGAGTTTATATCTCGATATACGGCCTTCACTCGTGTTTTGGCGGACACGCTCGGGCGGTTGGACGTCAGCACCGAGGCACTAATGCGAAATGCCGCCAAAGTAGTTGCCGCGCGCGACGCGGAGAAGGGCCTTCTGTCCACACGGGAACTGAAGGAAATGCGTGGTGACCTTGGCATAACTCACATTTTCGTTCTCGACCGGGATGGCCGGTTCATCCGTTCGACAAATGAAAGTCCGCATCTGATCCCAAACCTTTATTCGTTTTGCGATGAATACCGGGGAGTGATTGACGGCACCTATGACCAAGATGCCACGCCCATCATCAAGCCGCAGCCTGAGCCAAAGCCTTATAAATTTCTCTTCGTGCCGAGCGCGGATCGCAAACGAATCATCGAGGTCGGCGTGCGGGTCGACTCCATTGCCAAAACACTAATGGAGGCGATCAAAGCGGACGCAAACGTAAAGACCATGTTTCTCTATTCTCCTGATGGCACCGCGTTTGGCCGATATACCGCGGACCTTGTGGCCTTTGATGAGAGAAAGGCTCAGTTTCCGGCCAATTTGAATTCGATGATTCAAGATCCCGAGCACTTCCGCTTTTTTGCAAAGGTGACCTCGAGCCACCCAAAATGTTGCCAATGTGACAAGTCCGGAACCTCGCGCAATGGCGAATATTACTACGTCTTGGAGAACGCCGTTTCCAAAGCGGAATTGCGCGTTGTGCAGGCGAGAACGTCGAAAACGTTCGGCTGGATGATGCTGGGAAATATTCTGCTGTCATTTATTCTTGGCCGCGTGATGTCGCGAAAGCTAGTGCGAAACATCGAGCAGGCCGCTGGTCGGGTTCGTGAGATAAAAAATCGTGGTGATAGCAGCGGAAGAATTCAACTGCAGGGCAAGGACGAGGTCGCCTTTTTGACCAATGAGTTTGATCACCTTTTGGACACTATCGAGGAATCGCAGGCCAAGATCCTTGAGGCCGAGAAGATTGAGTCGAAAGTTCAGCTCGCGCGGGTAGTAGCGCACAATATCCGTTCGCCAGTTATAGCTATTGAAATGCTCTTGCCGGCCATGGTGACCGTGCCGGAGAAAATGAAAAATATTTTGCGTAACTCGGTAAAGGAAATCAAGCACCTCTCAGAACGGCTCAGCAATCAGTCGGACTCGATGATCGTTGCGACTGAAAATGTTGTTGATTCGGGACTGGTGTACTTGCCGACGCTTCTCGATGAGCTGGTCAAGCGCAAGCAGGTCGAGTATTCCAAAAACAGGATGGTAAAGATCAAGCTGGCCGTGCAGGAAGGTCTGAAGGCAACTTTTGTTAAGGCGGATGGCACGGAGCTAAGTTCGATTTTTTCCAATCTTGTGAATAATGCGGTCGAGTCCTACGGCGGCAAAGGCGGCGATATCGAAATTGATCTTCATGCCGATGGCGACGACCTCTTAGTATGTGTAGCTGACAATGGAGCGGGGATTCCCCAAGAATATTTGGCGGATCTAGGCCAGCGGAGCATCACTTTCAAGGGCAGTAAGAGTCGCGGACTTGGACTGGTCCACGCTTTTAAAACGGTTGCGAGCTGGGGCGGGAAAATTCAGATCAAATCTGAAATAGGGGTCGGAACCGCTATCATTGTACGCCTGCCCAAATATCAAAGACCGGCCTCTGAAAACCTCTTGCCCGAGTTGGCCGGTGATGTGGGGTCATCCACGCTCCGCTCCTAACTGGCAAGGTTACCCAGTTGGTCGTCGTTTAGAATTGGTCCCCCTAAAGACCTAATGATGACCATCTCTGGATCTATTTGGGGCCCTTCGCCTTTTCATCCGGTAGCTTGATTAGGTCAAGTATTGAGACGGGCTTGTTTGTTAGCTTTGAAAGTCCCTTAGCAAGATCTTCGAGTCCTAGCAGTGTGGGATTCGCTCCATCTTCCTTGTAATAGTAGAGCGAAGTGTAGACTACGCCCATTTTGTTTGCGAGTTGAATGATTGATTGCTCACCCAGCAGTTCGTTAAAAAGCAGTTTGGTCCTTGGTTTGCGAGAGGGCTTCTTAGCAGCCGTCTTAGATTTTTTGTTTGCCATATTTGATTTTGATCGTATCCTATATAGTATAAAACATATATATGTTATAATATATTATAAAAAATATATAGAATATCGAAGGAGTGATAGGTGAATAAAGGTCGAGCTGCCTTGTACCTGCGCTACAGGAATTTGGACGACAGAGCACGGCAGCTTGAAGAGCTGCGGGCTTGCGCCACAACCCTTGGCTGCGAGGAGGAGTATATTTTTGAAGATCAAATTAAAGACTCCACGCGCCCGGCGCTTGCGGCACTTTTTGAAAAAGCCCAAGAACGTACCTTTGATTTCATGCTGGTTACACGCATCGATCGGCTTGAAGAAGAAGCCAGGTCCGTAGAGAACTTGGCTCGCATCATTGCTATATTGGATGCCGCCGGTGTGAGATTCATCGCCACTGGCGACGCTCTAGATTCGGCTGACACGGCTGGAAGATTCTTGATTGGGGCTCGGGCTGCAGTGGCGGCCGCTAAGGTAGTGATAAAGAGTGAGCGATTAAGTGATGCGCTCAAGGCTGCACATGAAGCGGGTTCGCCTGTAGGCCGGCCAAAGACCCGAGACGATGAATTGATCGCGGGGCTGCGGGAGCGGGGATTGTCCCTAAAGCAGATCGCTGAGAAAACAGGCCATTCTATATGGGCGGTTCAGCGGGCACTAAGATCAGGCTAAAAGTCCAGATCTTAGTCCATAGCTAAATTACGCTTCGCGTTGGTCCACGCATATGCAGTAATGTCGTAGTTGTTCCTAGACCGACGGATTTTGGTCTTTAAGTTCAAGGAGGAACAACTATGCAGAAGCGTCCCAATGTAAAACCCCGTATAAACGCGGCAAACGTAGAAGATAGAAAGTTGACGGCGGTCGAGAAAGCTCTTGTCGATCGCATTATGGATTTTGACCGTGGTCGCGCCCAAGAAATCTTGAAGGGCGCAGGGTTGGCGACGAATGGTCCGAAAGAGGATCTTCGTTATTTTCTTGAGGAAGGTTTGAAGGAAGGTCTGCTGACCGCCGCCCCGCTCGAGTCAAAAGTGTTGGAATGGGAACCTTGGACGCATCGTCATTATTATTTTGTGAAATGCTCCCGCGACCGTCTTGCTGCGATTGGCGACTCTGCCGGTCTCTTGGCGCTACTGAAACGCGCGGGGATCGAAAGTCGCATGAAGACCACCGGGAAGTTTTATCTGCCGAGTTCTTTGAAGGTCGATCGTTTGTTCATCGAAGACGGAAAGCTCGTAATTATTCTGGTCGCACCGATGATCACGCACGAGCGATTGCACAGCGCAGACCGCTATGAAGGTGATTTGATTTATGAGGTGAAGCGCAGAAAAACTTCACGTAAGGCATATATGATTGAGCTCAACCTGCGTACCGGTCGCGGTTTCCTGTCGGTCCCTGCACTCACGGTCCTCAAGGGCCGTACATATGCAGCTGAATTCGCCGCCGTTGAGAAGCTGGTCAACTCGATTGTTGATATTGGCAGTTTGGAAATCGCTTCCATCGGCGCGGCCGTTGAAAATCTCATGCAGGACGATCACGCTGTAAGCCACTCGCTCCAGGTAAAATTTGATACCGGACATAAGATGTCGCTCAAGAGTCCCAAAAAGGGCGCGGCTGTATTCGACGGTCAGAAAATGAAAAAGATCGAGAAGATTGCGCGCGATGGTCATTATGCTGAAGGTGCATTTTATTTTCTGGATAAGCCAGACCACCCGGATTTCCGTTTTAAGATTCACGGTGATCACCGCCTCGGAATTTTCACAGATCTTGAAGAGTCGGAGGCCCGTGATGTCATGGCACTCGTCCTCGAAAACTTGTAGTGATGATCCGGCAATCGCCCTAGTGTTTCGGAAGATTCAGGATTACTTGAGCGTGCGGTCTGTCGGCGAGCGGATCGCTGGTGAAGATTTTCGCGGTATTAAGGCCGACTGGTCGTTAGTGCAGGAGGCACTTGATGTGCTCGGGGCCGAGGGTGTGTTGAACACCGAAATCGCATGGGCGTGTCCGAACACGCACTGTGGCGCCGAGCTTATGTCTTCGGAGTCCGGTTTTTATTGCGATGATTGTGCGGAACACGTAGAGGAGGGTGACGCTTTGGAAATGCGCATCTTTGTGTTGTTGGAAACGCCGTCGAGGTCGGCGGATCGCGCTATGGATTTGAATCCGCGGTTTGACCGGAGGATGTTGATTTGTGAAGAGGCAAAGACCATCATGGGTGGCCGCGACGATGATCAAGTGTATCTGCCCATCGACTACTCCGCGCGCCTCGGGAATTTTTTGGTTCAAGATGGCAATCGCGTTTTGAAGTTAACCCGCATGACATTTCAGCCGGAGTACGGCGGCCAGCCGCGGCGATTCGCCTATGATTACGTGGTAGAAAATGAAGGAGGGATTGTGCAAAACAATCAGAACGTAACGTTTAATGGTTCAGGTAACTCGGTCGGAAGCATCGTGCAGGATAACCGTAGTGCAAACACCGCGGAATTTGCAAAACTGATCGCCGACATTCAAAGTGCTGCGGCGAAGGCGAACCTCACCGATCCGCATCTTGTTAACTTGCTGACGCAAGCGCAGGCTGGCACAAATGATAAAGCTAAGGTGGTATCGACGTTGCGAAAGCTCGTTGAGATCGGAGCTGACTACGCGGCGGTGATCGGCCCATTCATGCCCACCATTGCGGCGCTACTCTCTGGCGCGGCGGCTTAGGCCGTCGTCTTTATATACAAGAGGACAGATGAGTAGTGCCAAGGTAATGTATAGAAGCCTTATTGCTAGAATTAGAAGTGCCCAAATTGGCATACAGCTTCGAAACGATTTGGGTGAGTCAAAATATCAGTATCGGCGCAAAATTGATCCGCACTATGTCGAGAGTCCGCAGATCCGAGTGTTTCGGTCTTCGGTACAGAATGGAACTTGGTTGGAGGCCGATGATCCTGTTGAAAATTTTATTGATGGATCGCCGGATTTAGACGAAGAGTTGGTGTGCGTAGCCCATGAATTTGGTCATCACTTCTCGGCGGATGAAGACATTGATCGTGCCTACGACGCGCTTAGAAAAAGGGGCTGCTATTTGGAAAAGGGTGAGCGTCTAAGAATAATAAGTGAAGAGGAAAGTGCCTGGGAGAAAGCCAAGAATATTTTGGAAGATATTGGTTTTAACAATTGGAAAAATTTTGACGTTCAAAGGGAAAATGGACTTGGGAGTTACCGGGCTATACCGATGTGTCAGGAAAAAGAAGGACATGAACGTTTCCACGATTGATTTTGAGGATGCGCTGTACTTTTCTGCCATTACATCCTCGAGGCTCACCGAAAACGGTGAGCCTCTTCCGGAAAAACTGAAATGGGCTTCCAGTCGATTTTAAGAATTTTTCTGGACGCGAGTTCAATCTTCTTTGGCCGGCCCAAAAGACATCCTCGGATGTCTGAAAAACTCAGTCCCAGGTCAGAAATAGCGGCAGAAATAATAGCGGCAACCAATAGTCGGTACATGGATTCCTCCTAATATTTACGTTTTTCATGCGAAATCGAGAGCTGGTGGCGACGGGAGTTTTCCGTCGCCACTTTGAGGTGAATTTCATCCGTCCGTCGCCAGCCCGTCGCCAAAATGTCGCCACTTACTTGGCTTTCATGTGACTTCGAGTGACCCAGTACCTCCGCGAATTCGCGGACTGATCGTCAGTATCTCATCCTATTTTCAATGGTTTATCAGTGATTCTAACTGTTTTTCGGATTGCTTCGGTTTTGCCTGGGTTCGACCAACTTTCGGGAACCGAAAATTGGTTGCGGGGGCCGGATTTGAACCGACGACCTTCGGGTTATGAGCCCCAGAAGCGGGTTTTTACGAGTCCCCAGTAGCTTCCAATAGAACCGAATTTTTCATTAATCGCAAGCGTTTAGACGTACGACTTCAAGCGGACTGTTTTGGCATAATGCGGAGTATAACTGACTGAGTTGTACCATAAATGTACCACAAAAAACTTAAAACTCAGCCCGTTCGGTTTGACCCGATTTTCTTGAGAATTCCGGAGTCATTCGGACGCTGGCAACGGAAAGGAATCTTGTATGATTGGGCCCGTGCGTTTTGTATTTTCGGTGATGTGGTTTGCCATTGGCCTTGCCACGCTTGGCACGTTGAAAGACTGCACCCTGACCATGGCAGGGATGGCTGCCAAGAGCCAACAGTCCGATGTCATATCATTGGGGCAGTGGAATCGGAAGTTGGTAGGCAATGGCAAATGATCGACTCAGGACCTACCATACCCTATATGGGTTGAAAATAACCAATAATGGTGATATGGTACCAATATGAAGGCTCATCTGAGATACTACGTCAAAAATAGGATTCATGGGCGATATGTGATGGAAGTTTCAATATTTGAGGTCGGCAAGTCGAATAAGTATCCGGATGGTATTCGATATGGTCTCATCTGCAAAGACTTGAGGACGGGTGAATATGTGCTTCTCGACAACCACCATCCAAAGGGCCCTCATGTTCATATTAACGAAGACGAATTTCCATATGAATATGTGAGCGACGATAAGCTCATTGAGGACTTTAATGACCTTGTTTTAAGAGAGTTAGGAGTGAAGTTATGAAAAAGCTGATTGTTTCAATTAAATCGTCCGGCGAAACGCTGTCTGACTTCAAAAAGGCCTTGAAGGCTGCCCGAAAGGGTCGGCTTAAGGGAGAACATTTTGAGTTGTCCTTTGATAACAAAAAGGATTTTGACCGGTTCGTTAAAAACCTTGGAATCTTGTCCGCAATCCTAACCCATAAGCCGAAGTCTATTTACGAACTTGCCAAGCTCGTTGAAATGGATGTTTCCAACTTGAATAAGTTGATCGTGTTCTTTGAGGCCGTCGGCGCGATAAAGCTAAAGACCTCTACGTCTGGTGGACGAACGGTTAAGACTCCAGTTGTTGAATATGAGCAGATTGAGTTTGATCTGAAGGCTGCAGGCTAAGGCCAATGAATTGAAGTAAGAATCAATTAATTCCAAATTAGGGTAGGCGTCAGTTGCACAAGGCTGACGCCGAGATCAAGGCGCGAAAAATAGCGGGCCTGTTCGAGTACATTTTTGTCTTTCAGTTTCTTGGCCTGCCATTCCTTCATATCCGATGTATCAATCCAAGCGGCTGCATCAACCATCGACATTCCTCTGCCAAATTTCCTTTCCATGGCGGCATCAAATGCAAACGTCTGCGAGTCCAGTTTCCCTGGGGCAATCCAGTAATTCTGTTCCTTAAAACGTTTTGATAGAATGTGATAAAGGATCTGATCGCCGCGATAAAAGACAAGCGCGCAGGCATCTTGCGAGAGCTCAATGAGCCGACGAGCTACGGCCAAAAACGAACACTGGTACTTGTCTGCTAGCTCCTCAATGAGATTTAAGCTCGGTTTGCTTGCATTGAAGTCCGGCGCAATGAATTTTGCCGGCAGCAATAATTCGCTGGCAAATTCATTGGCGTCAGTTTCACGCTTCTGATGATCCTGCTTTCCAAACCATTCGTTGAGCGCGCGATCATTACAGCTAATTGTGGATTGAATGTCTTTATGGATTTCAAAATGGCCAAGTTCGTGGGCGACCGAAAATCTTGTTCTAGTTTCATAGGAATCATTTGGCTTCACAACGATTACAGCCTTAGTGTCACCTGTCCCTCTGGAAATAGTTAATCGGGCTTCGGCACCGTCGATATTGTCCTCGCGAACAAAGACTCCTCTGGCCATGCAAATTTCCGTTAAGTATTGAAGATCTGTATGGCTGGAAATTTCAAGATCTTCGAGAACTGCCTTTGCCTTGAACGATCCAATACTCATTCTGAATCCTCGCTGCCGTCCAACGAACCCAATAGTTCGCAGTCTTCAATAAACGAAATTAGATCCCTATCTGTTAATGACTTGAAATCTTGGTTTCTAAAAAAGGCGTTGGCCGTGGATTGGTGACTCTCTCCGAAAGCGCCAGAGCGAATAGCTTCTACCAGCTCCCTTGGGCTAGCAAATTTCCTTTTTAATTTATCTCGTTGTTCATTGAACTTCTGTTCAACTTCCGCGTGCTTCTTCCTGGCGGCGTCTAGCCAGGCAAGTGGCTTCTTTTTCGCAGAACTTTTAAGGAGCGCATCGACTCGAGTCACAACACGCTTAAAGTCAATCCCGTTATCCGTCAGCTCGGTTCGGACATCTTCAATTGTTTCAAGTCGGTCAGGGGTGTACAGGTGCTCCAATAGTCGATCTAATTCGGTTCTGGATTTACTCACCTTTTCCCCCTTTCGGAACTAGTTCCTTGTTTAGGCGGGCGACTGCACGTTCAACTTTCCTCCGCGAGTTTTTCACATCGTTGAAGGACAGTCCGCCCTCCTTCATTATTTCGTCGTACGACGGATCGCCACCATCTCGAATAATGGACTCCACCGTCGCGAGATACTTTAACGCTACCGCGTCGCCGTCCAACTCAATTTCTAGTCCCATCATCAAGAGTTCGTAGAGTTCTTTTGCGCCCTCCGCCGATGCATCTGGGCCTTCGCCGCTTGGTTGCGATTCGATGACGTCTTCGAGTGTTTGCTGATCGTCGCCAGCTTTGGCGTAATATGCGCGCCGTTTATGCTCATCCAAGTGTACGAGCGTATTAACATCGCTTTTGACCACCCCTTTTAGGTGGGTAAGCAAGTCGACATCGGCAGGGTTCCAAACTCGAAAGCCTTTGCCAGTCTGCCCGGTTTTAAGATGTTCGAGGGTCTTCTGGATTGCATTGAAAACCAGGTCCTCAAGGGCCTGTCCCTCTGGCAATGCATCCGCCGTGGTCTTCCATTGGTATTGGCGAACGCAATGAAGCGCGTGCTTTAGCAACAAGGGCACAAGGGTATTCCAATCCGCCTTTTCGAATTCGGCTAGGGCATCTTTCATCAGCTGAACGTCCTAAATCTGGCATCGTCCTACGCGCTTATGCGGACGACCGACCCGTTTTTTCCCATTTCGAAGAAATATTTTCTAATGGGAAAAACGGGCGAACTCAACCGCATTGACCTTTAAAGGTGACTGCAGTTGGGTAGTCATTCGAAGCCGCGTTGCGGCAGGGGATGGGGAAGGTTCAGCACTTTGATTGACACCCTTCGTGCCGGTTCTCGCTCCCCCACTAAATAAACCACTAATGGTTCACGACTTTATTAACTCAAAAGGGTGTCTAAGGAGATGAAAGATGGCTACTACGCCACGTACATTCATTAGTTTCGATTTCGACCACAATGCGGACCACAAGCTGTTGTTCGCCGGCCAGGCCAAGAACAGCCGGGTCCCGTTCAGCATTGCAGATTGGTCCTCAAAGGCCGCCCTTCCGCAGGCCACCTGGGAAGAGCAGATTTCGAACAAGATTTCGCGCTGTGAACTCATGATTGTTTTGGTGGGCAAAAAGACCGCCATTGCGTCAGGGGTGAAAAAAGAACTGCAGTTTGCGGCCGCGCACCGGATTCCGGTCTTTGGCGTCTATGTGGATGGCGCGGATTACACCACGTCTTTGCCGGCTGGACTTCCTCGCACACACGTCATTGAATGGAACTGGGACCGTATTGCTCAGGCCATCAAAGCCCTTATTGGAGGTTAGGAATGAAGCGCGCACTTGTTGTAGGCATCAACGCCTACCGTAAACAAAAGCATCTCAGCGGCTGCGTGAATGACGCCAAAAATATTGAAGCGTTAATCGCCCGCAATGCCGACGGTACAAGGAACTTTGATACAAAGCTGGTAACATCGGACACGCATCCCGAGATTTATAAAAAGGACCTGAAAAAAATGGTCATCGAGCTGCTCGAACAGCCTGCCGACATGGCGTTCTTTTATTTTTCAGGTCATGGCACTGCAACCAATTTAGGCGGCTACCTCTGTACCTTTGAGGCAGAAGGCTACGACGAAGGCTTCGCTATGCAGGAACTTCTCGCCGCCATCCACGATTCGCCAATCAAAGAAGTCGTAGTAATTTTGGACTGCTGCCAGAGTGGTGCCCTTGGTGAAATTCCCGCGCTCGGAAATAATGCGACCACGATTCGCGAGGGCGTCTCGATTCTGACCGCGAGTCGTGAAAATCAGAGTGCGATGGAACTGAATGGAGTCGGCATCTTCACGTCATTGGTCTGTGATGCGCTTTATGGAAGTGCGGCTGACCTGCGCGGCACGATTACTCCCGCCGGCGTTTACGCACACGTTGAGCAGAGCTTCGGCGCTTGGGACCAGCGGCCCCTGTTCAAATCCTTTGTGTCGCGCTCCACGCCGCTTAGAAATGCCGGGCCACGAATTGGTCACGACTTACTCGCTAAAATTACAGAACTGTTCTCAAAGCCTGATGCTCTGCATGTTCTCGACAAGAGTTATGAGCAGTCGGAGCGGGCAGCGCGGCCAGAGAACGTGGCGAAATTCAAAACGCTAAAAAAATTGCAAACTGTTGGTTTGATTCAAGTCAACCGTGGTGGTGACCCCGATTTGTACTTCGCATGTCTTGAAAGCAAGTCTTGCCAGTTGACCGCTCTCGGGAAGTTTTACTGGCACCTAGTACGTGCAAAGAAAATTTAAGGAGCAAAACAATGATTTTCATATCGCATCGATATGCCGACGAACAGAAGGCCCGCGAGCTCTCCTCGCTGCTGAAATCCAAGGACGTCGAAAGCTATCTGGACGTCCTCGACCCCGCTACACGCGCAACCGTGGATATCACCAAACACATAATGAAGAACCTCGACGGGTGTTCGCATCTTATTGTGATTTTCTCTGTCAATACCAACGGATCCTTGTGGGTGCCGTTCGAACTAGGCGCCGCTTATAAGGGCGAAAAGGGCATCGGGACTCTCCTGGTGGATAACGTGGCCACGCCACAGTATCTGGATACATTCCCAAAAATGAAGACATCAGCGGATATCGATCAGTATCTCGAGGAGTATCGCGCCGACCGAAAACTCACTAAGTCTTATTCGTCCATTCGCATGAATGAATCTGACGGTAACGCCGCCAACTCGTTCATCAGGAGGGTAAAGGGTCGGCTGCGCCAGTACTAAGGCAAGACCGAGTTCGATGCCCTCTTGGTATAGGTGATATGGTGGCGTGAAGCCGCTTATATGAACGCTGATTCCAGATTTTGCCGGAGACGCTGAAATTTTATTTTCATGTTTGTTTGACGCAGCCTATGTTTGCGCGACGGCTCCGGCCCTCTCGCGAAATTTCGTGAGGGCCTGTTAGTATACACGCGTAATCACCACTATGACCGCGAATCCAGAATATGGCGAATCCACTTCTTCTGTGCCCGGAGCCCAGGGCCTCTTGAAGAAGCCATTTTCAAGTCGGCAGGTGCTCGACATGGTCAATCAAGTTCTAGAATTGCGAATGGCTTCGACGGTCGATCGATAAGGCGGTTGGATTTAGGCGTTCCAATGTCCTGTGCGGATCACACCAGCGTTTTAGCTCAAGCTTCCAATGGACATCAGCGGTTTTTCAACCTCGGAATAGAATGGGAGCAATGAACGCGAAAAATGCGCCGAATAGGTAAATCGCAATTGAAGCCAGGTAGGTTACCTTTGACCAATCCCGCGTCTGCTGGCACGCGCCCGCAAGAGTAGGGTCGGCAGCGGAACAGCTCGTGTTCTGTGCATGCCATTGAAGAAAGCCTCCTATGGAAAGAAGAGCGGCACCAATTACAAATATCAAAATTTTATTTTCCGATAGCCAGATGAGTTGAGGAGCAGTGCCAACTAGGCCCGCCAATGCCGCGCCAAATCCGAGGGTCACAAATAGAGCTGGAATAGCGCAACACACTAATGTTCCAATGGACGTGAAGAGGCTAAAAAAGGCCACCATATTCCTCACTTGTCGGCTCTTTCGATCTTTTCAATGTTGTATCCAGCCTCGGTCAGTATTTTTTCGATTTTTGCGTCGTCGATGTTTTGGCCATCTTTGAGACCAATTTTCACAAGTTTATTTTCAAGGCTGACGTCTATTGTTTCCACTGCGGGATCGGCCTTGAATTTCTTCGTGATTCCTTGGGCACAAAAACCGCAAACCATTCCTTTAACCGCTATTCGCACCTCTTTGCCATTGGCAAGGGCTGCGATCGACGCCGTTGCCAAGAGTATTAACAATGAAAATCTCATATTCACCTCTCTACAAATGAAACATGAAGTTCAGCATCCACTCCGAGTCGGTGCTAACGCCCGCTTCAAATAAAAAGCTTTTGTAAAATACACGGGCCAGAGGAGTGATCGCATATTTCGTAACGAGCGTCGGATTGTACTGGTACTGAATCATAAACCAACTCGCGACCTCATTGAATTCGGCTTCATAAGGAGCCACGCCAAGTCGAACTTCGGCGCGGTAGAAGTCGGGTCCGAGGTTTCCCCACATTTTCTCGTATTTGGCCGAGACAAAAAGTTTCCTGCTTTCCGCGTCCATATCTATGCCGGCTAGTCCGGCGCCTTGATTTTGACCATCAAAAGACATATTTCCGAAGGCGCCATACCCATAAATATTGGCTTGGTGCCCAGCACCGTTCCAACGCTTGAGAATGATGTCGAATTGCGGAGCATAGAATCGAGCTCGGCCCTCAGGAGTGTCGAAGCGCATATGTCTTGCCACAACGGCCATATCGGGACGGAAGCTGTATGTAATCCAATCGTCAGTCATAAAGGGTTGGTTCCACTCCATGACCCCAACCGCTCCCATATAGGGGACGGGATGAGCACTAGCCGTGGCGTGAAACACCAGTCCAAGCGCTTGGCTTAGAATAATTAGTAGGGACCTTAGTCCTCGAATGCTCCTCACCGTTGTCCTTTCATCGACGGCGCTTCACAGGTTAAGCAGGCCCTTCGAAGTTTTAGATTCCAAATTGTGACTACGATCATTCCAGCTATGCCCGCGTAAGTTAAAAGTTGATTCGCAAGCTCAGCAA
The DNA here is from genome assembly GCA_050250515.1 of Bdellovibrionales bacterium. Lineage (GTDB taxonomy): Bacteria > Bdellovibrionota > Bdellovibrionia > Bdellovibrionales > UBA1609 > JALHOQ01. The sequence continues at coordinate 15,791 of JBFWON010000025.1, forward strand.
TATAGGCATATCTTCCAAGATAGAGCGCAAGCGCCGCCAGTGAACCGAGTATCAGAGGTCCAATTTTCCCATGCTCCTTTAGGTACGACCAGAATAGGCCAGCCAGTGACAAGGCAAGAAATCCAATGAGTATGGGAAGTAAGGCCGCTTCGGTTGTGAAAATTCCCAGTCCTACGGACGAGAGAAAGGCGCTAACGGCCGGGATGCAGGCCGGGCAGAACCACACGGTCACCGCCGACCCAATTGAGCCAAAGGTGGTGAAAAAACCTGCCTTTCCAGAATTAGACGCATCAGCCATCGCCAGCTTTTCCAATATTCCGGAACTTGTCGGTGTATCTAGAGAGCATCCGCCCCCATCCCCTGATTTTGAGCCATACAAAATAGTCTCTCCATTCAAGATAGTGGGAGACGAATAAAGCCTATACGGACTTCCGGGGGTTAGTGCTGTTTGCTCGATCGCCGCGAATGGGATCTTCGTCGCTTCTAAGGCCGAGCGTGCCTTCTCCGCATTCGGGCAGCCACTGAAATATATGAGTTTAACATCAGTCATCTCGCAGGCCCATTTTCTCAAGAATCGGACATCGATCGGAAACCAACCGGCTTTTGCAATCTCGCACCAAGCCCTCTAAGGTCCGCTCTAATTTTCGAAGTTGCGCGATCCTATTCTGGATGTCAGATATTTTGTCCTGCGCTTTCTTTCTGACTCGATCGCACGCTTGGGCCGAGCGAATTCTAAGCGACAAAAGATCTCGAATTTCATTAAGGCTGAAACCAAGCTCTTTTGCCTGAATGATGAACTTCAGTCTTTTTAAGCCTTCCCCATTGTATATTCGGTAGCCCGAGGCAGTACGCGAAATGGGCTTTAGAATCCCTTCGCGGTCATAAAATCTAACAGTTTGAATGTTAACTGCGGCGGCTTTGGCGAGCCTTCCAGCTGTGAATGTGTTCGAGTTCAATTTACTCATGAAGTCAGTATAAACCCTCTAGATAGGTATAGGGTCAATAGGTGTAGCGAAATGAGGCGGCCATGCGAGGAAGCCCGACGCGTAACATAAGGATTTAATTTTAAAAGGTTGTAATAACCGCTCTACCTTCATCACTTACAGGTATCACAATTTGGGGGATCTAAAATGAATCGGCTCGGCCTTTTGGTCATTATTTCATTGGCTTCAAACCTTTCATGGGCGGCAGACTACAAGCTCGATGAGTCCCATACGTCTATAGGTTTTAAAGTAAAGCACCTCGTAATCGCCACCGTTTCTGGAAGGTTCAACAAATTTTCCGGAACATTTAAATTCGACTCGGCAACCGGCAAGGTTCAGGATCTTAAAGTCTCAATAGTTGCCGACTCAATTGATACCAACGAGCCAGATCGCGACAAGCACCTTAAGAGCAAGGACTTCTTTGATGTCGAGAAATTCAAGACGGTTGAATTTGTGGGCAAGGAAGTTGTGTATGTCGACAAAAAGCCGGTCGAAGTTAAGGGTGATTTAACGATTCATGGGATAAAAAAGGCAGTCACTCTTAAAGTTGAGTTCAAAGGTGAGGCCACGGACCCCTGGGGAAATCAGAGAGTAGCGTTCGAGGCCTCATCGAAGGTTAACCGTAAGGATTTTGGCCTAAACTGGAACAAGAATCTTGATAAGGGCGGGGTCATGATCGCGGACGAGGTCAGCATCATCATTGAAGGTGAAGGAATTCTGCAAAAGTAATTGGTCCAAACTAACTAGAAAATAGGAGTCATAGAATGAATAGGTCACTGTTGATCTCAGCAGCTCTGGCAGGGCTCATGCTCTCCGGGTGTGCAAGTTCGCAAAAAGCCTCGACAGGTGAGGTCGCGGCAGGTGAATGCCATGGGGTGAATTCATGCAAGGGAACCGGCGAGTGTGGCGGCGCTGGCCATTCCTGTGCCGGTAAGAATTCTTGCAAAGGCCAGGGTTGGGTTAAGGTCAGTAAAGCCGAGTGCGCCGAAAAAGGTGGCAAGTTTAAAGCGGGGATGTGATTGAAATCAAAACCGCTAGTGGGGGTGGGACTTCGTCCCACCCACTATCCATTCTTGGAATCTGCGCCAGAGGTGAGGTCCAATTTCTTCGAAGCGGTGACCGAGAACTATCTAAACACCCAAGGCCGCCCATTGGAGATGCTTCTAATGGTGCGCGAGAGATTTCCTGTGGCCTTGCATGGGGTTGGACTTTCGATTGGGTCGGACAAAGATCCAAGCCGAGAATATCTCGAAAAGTTAAAGTCCTTAGTGCAAAGAGTAGAGCCCATTCTCGTCTCAGATCACCTATGTTGGACCGAGGCCAGCCTCGGAAACTCACACGACCTATTGCCGCTGCCGTTTACGCATGAGGCTTTAAATCGCGTGGTTAAAAATATTGAGATCACTCAAAATGCCCTGGGGCGCACAATTCTCGTTGAGAATATCTCATACTATGTCCGGTTTAAAAATGATGAGATGTCAGAAGCTCAATTTATCATTGAGACTTGCCGAAAATCCGGCGCTAGAGTTTTATTTGATGTGAACAATATTTACGTAAATTCGGTGAATCACGGCTTCGATGCTACGGAATTTTGCCGAAGCTTTCCTCTGGATTTAATTGGTCAGATACATTTGGCGGGGCCATCTCAGGAGGAAGGTTTTTTGTTCGACACCCATTCAACCAAGGTTCCTGATCAAGTTTGGGAGCTGTTCAAAATTCTTGTTTCTCGCGGACTCAAAGCTCCTGTGCTAGTGGAGTGGGATCAAAATATTCCCACGTTCGACGAGCTTGAGCTGGAGGTGCCTCGCGCTCGGCTCATTATAAATCACAATGGAGCTTCGCTCGATGCAGAAACCCTCACTTAAGAATGTCCAAGATGCCATATTTTCTACCATCGTAGGACGGGAACATTCTGCCAAAGACCACGTCGATTCAATTAAAAATTTAACCGTCGAGAATAGTCTTGCGATCTACTCACGGGGCTATGTCGCGCGGCTAACTGAGGCTCTCGGTGAGACATATGAAGCCTCGTGGTGGGTCTTGGGCGATGAAGACTTCATGTCGATATGCAAGGAATACATTTCAGGCAGGTTTTCTAATACGGCCGATATTTCTGAATTTGGCCGGGGCTTTCCTGACTTCTTAAGAACCACCGAGCTAGGGATAGAAATTCCGTTTCTTTATGATCTCGCGCGCTTCGAGTGGGTGTTTCGGAATGCTTTTCATTCAGAAAATTTGCAGCCGCTGGCCGAGGATATGTTTTTAAATGCTCTTCAGGCTGGAGCGCGGCTCGCATTGTCGCCAACGGTGACTTTATTTAGTAGTCGTTATTCAGTGTACGAGATCTGGAAAAAAAGATCTGAAAAAATCGATGGTCTGCAGCCCGACGAGTGGATGAAGCCTTCACAATTAGTTGTTTTCAAAAAAGCATCCAAGGTCATGGTGTCTCGACCCGGCGAAATGGAATTTAGAATCCTCGAAAAAATAGCCGAAGGAAGCAGTATTGATGAGGTTTTAACGGACCTAATCGGCAGAGATCCCTCATTAAATCCCGACCAGGTTCGAACAATCTTCGGGAATGTAGGAGCGCTCGGGGTTTTAACCCCGAGTCTCGGTGACACGAGAGATAAATGAAACCATGAATGGAACGATGAATGTCAAAGTGGAACTGAAACTCAAAAAGACATCGAACCGGCCCGCTAGCAGCTCGTTAAAATGATTTACACAAATCAGAATCGGCCAAACGATGGATGCTGTAATCAATGATTTTACGAAGGTTTTCTTGTGCCTTTTGGAGAAGGTTGAGCGAGTCATGATGCAATGATCTCATTGTTAGAGGCGGTTGGAAATGCCCTTGCCAACTTTTTAACAAAACCCCGTGCTGTGACATCTAATCTTGTCCGTGTGAGCGAAGTTGAATTGCTCGATACGCTCAGGCCGGCCGATGTTCTGCTGGTGGATGGAAATCAGCGCATCAGCACCGCGATAAAGTATTTAACTCAGTCGACGTGGTCGCATGCCGCCCTTTATGTAGGATCTGGATCGTTGATCGAGGCCGATCTTAAAAATGGTGTCGTCAGAGTGCCGCTTGCCAAATACTCGCAAATGCACACCAGAATCTGCCGCCCAATCGGACTAACTTCGGTCGACTCCGAGGCTGTAATCCAATTCGCCGTTTACCGGCTTGGCCATGCCTATGATTTAAAGAACGTTTTTGATTTGGCGAGGTATCTTTTGCCAACACCCCCGGTACCGTCGACGTGGCGTCGATCTCTCCTTGCCCTAGGGAGCGGTAGTCCGACCCGCGCTATTTGCTCTACGCTCATTGCTGAGGCCTTTCAGTCGATCAAGTATCCAATTTTGCCGACCCAGGAGGCGGAGCGAATGCGCATTCGTCATCATTCGCTCTTCACGCCGAGAGACTTTGATATCTCTCCATTCTTTGAGATCGTAAAGCCAACTCTAGCTATGGGGTTCGACTACAGACGAATCGAGTGGGCCGAAGGTGAGCCTCTTTAAAAGTAGATCAAACCGGACTCATGAAGAGCGATGAGCTCCCGGTAGCCTCCGATAAATTTCCCGTCTATAAAAATTTGTGGAACGGTCAGGTGCCCTGTCTGATTTTTAAGCGCGGTAAGCCCGGCTGAGTCGTTAGATAGGTCAACCTCTTCAAAGGGTATGCCCTTCTGTCTGAAAAACGCCATTGCGCGCTCACAGTAAGAGCAGGGTTTCTTTGAGAAAATTTTGACTTTAACATTTTCGCCCATGGAGCCTCCTCCGCATACCTAATGAGTGAGGCTCGAGTCGATTTTATTACATTCGAGATTCGCCCGCCTCAAATCGAGACGCGAACGTTTCACTCAACTTTGATGCCCTTCCAAAATGCAATCATGCCCTTGATATTTGCGGCGGCGGGGGATGGGTCTGGATAGTACCACGCAGAGGCCTGGTTCACGTTGCCGTCTACAACGACATCAAAGTACTTCGCAGACCCTTTCCAGAAGCAAACAGAGGAATGGTCAGAGGGTTTGAAAAAGGCGCGGTTGATTGATTCGACGGGAAAATAATGATTTCGATCAACCAATATGGTGTTGTTGCTTTCGGCAATTACTTTGCCGTTCCAAATTGCTTTCACTTGTCATTCTCCGATTCGATTGCTTTCCAGAGCGACTCCACGAAAAGATTATTCTGGTCGAGATAACTTCTGACCACCTCGAACCCTGCGGATCTGGCCAAGAGTTCGATCTCGCGAATTGAAAACTTGAACGAATTTTCGATGTGAATGGGTTCGAGAGCGTCAAAGGAGACTGCCTTTGAGAGTCCCTCTATCCAAACATTCTGCTCGCAATTTGAAACCAAAAAACTTTGCATCGCGCCAATGCAAGGATTGTAAAAGTTGTGATAAGTGAACGTATTGACGTTGAAGGTTCCACCAAGTTCCCTGTTCACTCTTTCAAGAAGATTAAAATTGAATCTGGCCGTCACGCCTGCACGATCATTATAGGCCATGTTAAGAAGGTTGAGATCCTTTTTAAGGTCGAGTCCAATCAATGCGTAATCGCTGGTCGACATGTGTTTTCGTATGGACTGAACCAGATGAAGTTGCACCCCGGGGTCATAATTTCCAATGTTTGAGCCTAGGAAGAGAAAAAGTCGGCCGGATTCTTGTTGAGGCAAATGTGGGGCGCTGAGAAAATCAAAATAGTTCTGGATTCGGGGATCGATTTTAAGACCTGGCAAATCTGCGGACAGCTTTTTTGACAGACTATCTATGGCCCTAGCACTTATATCTACGGGAATGTAAGTTAGAGCGCCTTGGTCGGCAAAGTGTCTTACTATCAGTGCCGACTTCTCGCTGTCACCACAGCCAAACTCCACGACCTGGCCGATAGGGGGTTCGATCTTTCTGGCAATTGCGCCTGACTGAAGACTAAGAATTTCAGTCTCGGCTCTAGAAAGGTAGTACTCATCAAGCTGCGTGATCTTATTGAATAGGTCAGTGCCGATATCGTCATATAGGAATCTGCACGGAATCGATTTAGCCGTCGATTCGCTAAGGCCACGGCTTATTGCTTCACGAAAACTAAGACTAAATTCCTTGATCATGCCACATCCTTCGCCAGCCTCAGTCCAGTGAAGGCCCAGCCCTGAATAGGATAAAAAAAGTTTCGATATGAATTCCGAAAGTGGATTTTTGGCGTCGCAAAGCTTCCACCACGCAGGACAATTTGATTGACCATAAATTTTTGGTTGTACTCGCCAAGGGCTCCACCTGGGCGCTTGTAATTTGGGTATTGGGAGTAAGCGCTGGTCGTCCATTCCCAAAGATTCCCCGTCAAAGAGTAGAATTCTTGACCTTGCGAAAAAACATGGGGACGAAGATGACCGGCTTCCAAAAATCCTGAGCTTTCTACTGAAGCGTTTCTGTATGCGAATTCCAATTCAAACTCCGTGGGCAATCTGGCACCCGCCCACGCGGCAAACGCATCGGCTTCATAAAAAGTTAAGTGAGAAACCGGAGAGTATAGGTCGAGCGGAACGAGACCGTTGAGCGTGAACTCCTGCCATTGGCCATCGAGATTGCTCCAATACAGGGGGCTCTTATCTTGAGACTTCTGAATAAAGTCCCAGCCGTCGCTTCTCCAGAGAAGTGGATTTCGATAGCCCCCATCGGCAATAAAGTCGAGATATTCGCCGTTGGTAATCGGTCGATTAGCCAGATGATAGGGGTACAGGAAGGCCTTGTGTTTTGGGGTTTCATTGTCAAAGCAAAATCCATCTAGGGCATTATCGCCAAACTCTGTAAGTCCCGGATCGAAGCGAACATACTGCAGGCGCTTTGATTGCATTGTCCCAGGGTCGTTGGCAGGTCGATATGCAATGGGAATCGGACTTCGGCTCAAAATATACTTAATATCCATAAGCAGGAGTTCTTGGTGTTGCTGCTCATGATTTAAGCCGAGTTCAATTCTTTTGTAAATCTCAGGGGGAAAATGCTGAAGGTCAATTAGCTGTAGAACGGCTTCGTCAACCGCTGCACGATAGCTGAGAATAGCCTTTTGAGTTGGCCGAGAAAGATGCCCGCGTCGGTCGCGTCGCCAGTGGTCACCAACAGATTTATAATAGGAATTAAATATTTTATCGAAACTTGGATCATAGACTTGGTAGCTGTCTCTGAAGGGTAGCAGAACAAATTGCTCGAAAAACCAAGTTGTATGGCCCATGTGCCATTTTGGCGGGCTAACAAAGTCGGCGGGCTGAACGACAAAATCCTCAACTTCAAGAGGGTCACAAATTTCAACAGTGACGGATCTAGTCTTTCTATAGCTTTCCGCGAGTCCGTCCTTAGACATGTTCATCATGCTCCTCAAGGGTCTTGCGAACCCATTGAATTAATCTGATCTGCGAGGTCAGTAGAGGGACTGTGTTGAAGTCCGCATTCAAAAATGGAGCGAAATCTATGGCTCGATCTATGTCAAAATCTGGGACGAGAATTCGCGTAGGTCCAATAGGTTTGAGAGTACTTATAAGTTGATCGGCCGTTGTGGGTTCGCTGTACGTGACCTTGTCCCAAACCGTTTGGGGAATCTCCTGAGCGCCGCCAAAAAAGTAAAAGCCTCCATCTGCAGTCCGACCAATGGTAAATTGCTTGTTTGAGAGACGGAGCGTCTCGTTCACGTTTTGCAATATGTTATTTGAGGAGATGTGAGGGGAATCAGCGCCCATCAGAAAAACAGTTTGGTGTTGAGATTGGAGTGACGAGTACACTTTATGAAGCCTTTGACCAAGACTGCCCTGACCTTGCCAAATGGTTGGAAAAGCCTTCCATCTAGGATCTGTCAGTCCATCTTCCTCAGCAACTGCCCAGTGGACGCTTAGATCTGGCGTCTTTTTCATTAAATCGACGCCAACTTCAGTCATCGCAGCTATTGAGTGTTCGTAAAAATCTCGTGCGAATGCTTGACCTAGATCACCTGCCAGCCGGGTTTTAATTGGTGAAAGACCGGGGGTCTTTACAAAAATGGCTAGCGCTAACGTCATGGTGCTTTGGCCCGAATGAGGCGGTAAAACTCAGGTATAGCCTGACGGTAAGTCATGATTAGGTGTTGAACGGTTGTTCTGCCCCAGCCCCTCGTTTTGTATTTGCGGGCGCTGGTAAATATCGGCGCGCCTACACATGATATTGGAACGCCAAGCTGATGGGCTCTCCATATAAAAAGGTGGTCTTCTCCATAAGATGCGTTCTCGCAAAATTCACCCAATCTGATAAACTCTTTTTTGCCAACGCAAAGTCCTTGATCGCCAAATGGCATCCTAAAGACTCGTGACCGAATCCATGCTCCCAAATTATTTAATAGAATTAAGCGCGGCCCATCATTCAAAAATCGCAGGTTGAAGAAGTGGAGACACTCTGGATTTGTGGCTGCGGAGTCCCTTAATGCGGCTAGCGCTGAACTCTCAAACTTTGAATCGCAATGCAAAAACCAGATTCGGTCATTCGTCGACGCTTGGGCCCCTCGGTTAAGCTGTCTCGCTCGGCCAGGCGCCGACCTAACGAATCTTACGGGGCATTTTATAGCACGAGCGCCATCTACTTTCTGAAAGGTCGTCTCAATGTCTGCGACGCAAACGAATATGACCTCATCGCTTCGTGCGAGAAGTGAAAGAGAAGGCAGCAGCTCCTTCCAGGCGCAATCTCCCTCCCCAACAGGAACGACAACCGAAAAATTCAACAGCAAGCTCCCGGTCCGGTTGGTTTGATTGCCTGATCGGTGGGTGCACAGTTGAACAATCCATAGTGCGTGCTCGTATCGCCAGTAACCTGAAAGTGCCTCGAATACCGACTATTTTGCAGCATGGATGCCGTGTTTCCGCAAACGGACATAGGCCTATTCTTTTCAAATGTGTGATGGTCATCAAGGACAAAGTAGTTGGGGCTTGATTCGATGGAGCCTTTATAGATGGCCACTTGGCCAAAGTCCTCGCACCGGTCCTCTAAATTTAGCTTAAAGGCTCGGACTGTGATCGAAAAAAATTCAGTCAGCCCTATAGCCTTCTTTATAGGCTCGCTGAAAAGATCAATTTTGCTCTTTGCGGTGACACGAAAATCTGAACATCCAAGGTCGAACATCATACGCCGAAAATCTTCGACGTAAAGGGCGCCCCCAAGGCATTCACCGAGTAGCACTGGATCTTCGCGAAAATGTGATGGCAGACGCCGAGTTGCGAATACATCTGAAAAATAGAGCTCTCCGCCCGGCTTTAACACTCTAAATATTTCTTTGAACACCCGTTCTTTATTGGGTGAGAGATTGATCACGCAGTTTGAAGTCACAAGATCCACGCTCGCAGTCGGAACGCCCAGACTCTCGAGATCCTCAATGTAGCCCTGTTTAAATGTTACATTCGACGACGGGAAGCCAAATTTTCGAGTGTGGTAATCAATGTGCTTTCTCGCGACCTCGAGCTGCTCGTCGGTCATATCAACGCCGGTCACTTGGCCCGTTGGTCCAACGAGTTTTGAGAGCATAAAGACATCGCGTCCTGAGCCACTCCCCAAGTCCAAGACAGACGCTCCCTCGAGCGCGTGGGGAATCGGAGAACCGCACCCATAGAATCGATCTTTAACCTCCGGGTGAATTTCCGATAGTATCTCTCTTAAGTGTATTGGCATGGAATCGGCTGTGCAGCAGGCACTTGTCTTTAGGTCCCGGCTCGACTTAAGCACTTTGCCATAGTACTCCTTAACACTCTCAATTCCCTTGCTTTCGAAATTCATTTTAAATCTCCCTAGTTATTTTGTTAAAGCCCCACCGCATGAACTTCCAGAGCCGGCCGTACAGGCGTAGCAGTGATCGTCAAAGCGAATTGCCGAGTCGGCGAATTTTTGAAAGGACTGAATATCCCAAACTGTGGTTTTACCTCGTGGCAAAGGTAGAGCGAGCATTTGGTTAAAATCGCAGTCAAAGAGCTCTCCATTCCACGAAACTGATACTAGATCTCGGCACATCACTGCATGAGCGGCTGCGGAATTGAAGTTATCACACAACGTTTCCATATAAGATTCAAGTTTGCCAGTGCGAACTAGGTCGTTTTTAAAACGTTTGATCGGCATATTCGTAATAGTAAAAAGCTGATTAAAGTCGATGTCGAACAAATCCTTAAGTTCCCGTTTATAGTCCACTTCGAGTTTTTCCTGAGAAGGCGGAAGCACTGGGCCTACAGGATTGTAAACCAGATCCAAAATCAAATTGGAATTTGGTCGACCATATCCAAGGCGATTGAGTAACTGAATTCCCAGCACGCTTTTGTCGAAAACGCCGCGGCCGCGCTGCTTTTCGACCCGCTCCTTGGAGTAACAAGGGAGTGAGGCAACAATGTGGACTCGGTACTCCTTAAGAAAGTGTGCTGTTTCCTCCTGTCCTGGTTCGAACAGTATGGTCAGGTTACATCGATCAATAATTTTAAGATTAAGTGCGGAGAGTGAAGTGACCAGGTATTTAAAATGCGGATTCAGTTCCGGTGCGCCGCCGGTTATGTCTACAGTGGTGAGTGCTGGCGATGCCTTGATCACTTCTAATATCCGGTCGATTGTATCCTTCGTCATATTTTCGGTGCGATTGGGGCCAGCCTCGACATGACAGTGTGAGCAGGCTTGATTGCACCTTCGGCCGATATTGATCTGCAATGTTGCTACAGATCGCCGCAAAATTTGAACTTTGTTGCTGATTAGAGTTGAAGCAAAGCTTGAGCATTTCATTGAAAGCTCCTGGTCAGATAGAAAATTCCCATGCCCAGCGCCCCAGCCAGAGGTAAAGTCACAACCCAGGCCGCCAAGATCTTAAGTATGGTGCCCCAGTGCGCCTGCCTAGTCACGGCACCGAGCCCAAAGAGAGCTCCGCAGGACACATGAGTCGTTGAAACGGGGAGTGACAAGCTTGAAGCCATTAACACCGTGGCCGATGTTATAAAATTGGCCGAGAATCCCTGGCCGTCGTTCATCGATGTAATGTCCTCTGACATAGTTTTTGCCACTCTTCGCGACATAAGCCAGCCTCCGAGCCCAATGGCTGCTGCCGTAACGAGGACTGCGTTTTGGGAGCCTAATGTACCGCCACAAAGTAGTAGGGCCGCTATTTTAGGAGTGTCATTTAACCCTCTGGCAAAACTGACTAGTCCTGAGCTCAAAAAGTGAAGCGAGTCTAAGATGGTTTTTGCCTGAACGCCGAATAGACTTCCCATGTAGCGTTTTTCGCAGGATACTCGTGTGTCGATGGTTAGGGAGGGGTACGAGTTGAGAAAGGTTATCTGCGCCGGCGCAAATCCATGGGTGCTGCCGACGGGTGCAGGAGCGATAATCTCCCGTCCAATGCAAAGACAGGACTGTCGGTTGATTCCAGTCCACTTCCGCACCTGACTAAACAGAGGATAGATGGCGGCAGTGAGCACCACAGCCAAAAATGGGCTTAAGAATAAAGGCAAAAAGAAGTAAGAAAAGATATTGTGTAGATCAACCCCTTCCGGTGAGGCCAGCCATCCGGCCCCGATCAAAGCTCCGGTTAATGCATGCGTGGTTGAAATCGGAAACCCCAGGCGCGCAGCCAAAAATACGGTTGCGGCCGATGCCATCGCGACTGACGATGAATAAGAAGTCAAAGTGGCAATGTCATCGGGAACAATTCCCTTGCCGGAGAATCGGCCCATAAGTTTTTGCGCAAGAAAAAAAGCAGTGATCGATCCTAGAAAAGTTGTGACCGTCGCCCAGGTTAGCCCTTTCTTGTAAGATAGAGTTCCGCTGCCCACCAGGGTAGCGGCCCCTTTAAAGTTGTCATTGGCGCCATTTGCAAATGCTAGAAAAAAACCCGATGCAATCACAAGCAGAAACTCAACTGACATATCTATCCTCTTCTCCAGGCATGATATTTTTGTAGAAATCGAAGTGCCGATTCCGGAGCATTGGCCTTTTTCCAGACACCGGCTGCATACTTGTTCGCTTCAGCGAGCGTGGGGTATATATGAATGGTGCCCAAGATTTTGTTTAGCCCGAGTCCGTACTTAATGGCGGTCACATATTCGGCAATAATGTCTCCTGCATGATCGCCGACAATTGTTACACCTAGAATCCTGTCGCTCCCGGGAACAGTCAGCACTTTCACGAAGCCATGCGCTTCGCCCTCTGCAATGGCGCGGTCCAAATCGTCGATTCCGTACTTAGTTACCTGATAGGCTATTCCCTTTTCCCTGGCCTCAAGTTCATTGAGGCCCACTCGTGCAACTTCTGGGTCGGTAAACGTGCACCACGGAATAACGCGATAGTCGACTTTGAATTTTTTGAAGGGGCTAAAGAGCGCATTGACTGCCACAAACCAGGCTTGATGTGCCGCTGTGTGGGTGAATTGGTAAGGGCCAGTTACATCTCCGCAGGTGTAAATATTCGGGTAGTTTGTCGTTCGTAAAAATTCGTCGGCCGCTACTGTGCCCCGATTTGATATTTCGACCTGAAGTTGTTCGAGACCAAAGTCTTTCACATTTGCCTTTCGTCCAAGAGCTAGGAGAACTTCGTCGAACTCAATCTGAACTTCTTGGCCCTGGAACTCGCAGTACAAAATCTTTTTTGCGGCATCCACTTTCAAAGCCTTATGATTGGTCCGAACGTCCACTCCCTCAGAGGTAAATCTCTCGGCAACAATCTCCGAGACATCTACGTCCTCGCGAATCATAATTCGAGGCGCCATCTCGACGAGAGTAACTTTAGATCCAAATCTCGCGAAGCTCTGCGCTAGTTCACAGCCGATAGGTCCGCCACCGAGAACGACCAATCTCTTTGGCAGTGTGCGAAGCTGCCAAACGTTATCGCTCGTTAGGAATTTAGTCTCGCTTAGACCCGGGATATTGGGAATAAGTGGACCTGCGCCCGTGGCAATGACGATATTCTTTGTGGTTAAGACCTTGCCATTAACCTCTACTTCGTATGGAGATTTGATGAGAGCCTCGCCTTGAAGGCATTCGACGCCAAGGCCAGTGTACCTCTCAATCGAGTCGTGCGGCTCGATCTCCTTAATGACATTTTGTACTCGCTCCATTACGGCCGCAAAATCCACCTCGGGGGAGTTTACAGTGAGTCCGAATTCTCGAGAGCGGCGAATCAGCTTTAAAATTTTGGCGGACCGAATCAACGCCTTGCTCGGCACGCAACCGGTGTTAAGACAATCTCCGCCCATCTTGTGTTTTTCAATAAGGGCGACCTTGGCTCTTACGGCGGCTGCAATGTATGCCGAAACTAGGCCTGCTGACCCGCCACCGATGACAACCATGTTGTAGTCGAATGTAGCCGGTTTTTGGTATTTCCTTAAAAATTTGCGGCCCTTAAAGTAGTTTAGAATTCCTTTTGCGATCAGGGGAAGCAGTCCCATAAGAACAAACGATAGAATAATTCCGGGTGATAAAATGCCAGACAGAGAATCGATCTTGGCGACTTGGGTTCCGGCGTTCACGTAGACAATCGTCCCAGGAAGCATTCCAATCTGACTGACGAGAAAATAGGTTACGAGGCGAATTGATGTTAGCCCCATTACAAGGTTGACCAGAAAAAACGGAAACGCGGGGACAAGGCGCAGGGTAAGGAGGTAAAATGCTCCGTCTTTGGCGACGCCTTGATTAATACCCGAAATTTTATCTTTGAATCTCGACTCAATAGCGTCTCTGAAAATGAACCTTGAGGCCAAGAACGCCAACGTGGCACCAATTGTACTTGAGAAAGATACTAGAATGGTGCCGGCGACTAGACCAAAAATGGCTCCTCCAGCCAGAGTTAAAATGGTGGCTCCGGGCAAAGATAGAGCTGTGCTAAAAATGTAAGCGAGGGCGAAAAGAAGCATCACCATCACCTGGTTGGCCTGATAATAGGTGTTCAGACTCTCCTGATGGTTTTTTAAACTCTCTAGAGTTAGATAATTTCCAAGGCCAGTGGCTCGGTACGCAACAATAGCGGCGACCACCAATAGCAGAATTCCGCCTCTAACGGCCCAACGTCTCATGTCTCGACTCCATACGCTTCAGGGTGGATCTCCCAAGTGAGTGTTAAACGGGCGACTTTTCTTACAAATTCACCGCTAAAAATGTTTCTATTTTCCCTCTGTAATGGATGACCCCCTTCCCACACTCAATAGTGGGAGGAAATGAATGCGAGCAGCAGTAGTTTTGCTTACTTTATGGGCATGGTCGGGGATGGCTGAACCATTTGATCACAATCACACGGCCTGGACCGCAATACTAAAAGCTCATGTTTCTACAGTTGGACCCATTAGCACCGTGAACTATAAAGCCCTCAAAAGTGAAGTCGGCGCCCTCAATGCGTACACCACTACGCTCCTGGCGGTTTCCAGAGCGGAATTCGACAAATTCACCGAAAACCAAAAGCTGGCCTTTCTGATTAATTTGTACAATGCCCTAACTGTCAAACTCGTCGTCGATCATTATCCGATAAAGTCGATTAAGAATCTAGGGTCGAGGAGTTTTGCAAATCCGACGGCTAGCCCTTGGAAAACCAAATTTTTTAAATTGTTTGGTGAAGACCGTCATCTCGACGCGATCGAGCACGAGATGATCAGAAAGTGGTTTAACGAGCCCAGAATTCACTTCGCCGTTGTCTGTGCATCTGTTGGCTGTCCGGCACTTCGAAATGAGGCCTTTGTTTCAGAAAAGCTTGAATTGCAGCTGTCCGAGGCGGCGCTGGTATTTTTGTCCGACCGATCGCGAAACAGAATCGATGTCGAAGCTAAGAAGCTCGAAATATCCGCCATTTTCAAGTGGTACGGCGGCGACTTTGTCAAAAAGCATGGCTCCCTGGAGTCTTTTTTGGCCGAGTTTTTAACCAAGGACGTGAAAGTTCAAAAGAGCATCCGGGCCAAAGAATTTTCGATTTCATACTTGGACTACGATTGGTCTTTAAATGAGTGATCTAAAAGTTGCCGTTATAATTCCGGCCTTAAACGAAGAGGAGTCGATTGGGCGAGTGATCGAGGAGATTCCAAAAATATATCGCGATTTGGTGGTGGTGGGCGACAATGGAAGCACTGATATGACAGCGGATGTGGCGCGGAGCCACGGCGCACATGTTGTTTTGGCCCAGCCCCGCGGCTACGGCTCGGCCTGTCTGGCGGCAATTAAACATGCTCTAACGTTTGAGCCGACAGTCCTGGTTTTCTTAGACGCGGATTACAGCGACTATCCGGGGGATATGATCGACATTCTGAATGAGCTTGAGAGCAAAGGACTGGACCTGGTTATTGGCTCGAGAGCTCTAACCCCGGAAAGTCGGCGGGCGCTTCTTCCCCAGGCGCGCTTCGGAAATTGGTTGGCCACAGCGCTTATGCTTTTGCGTTTCGGCACGCGTTTCACGGATCTTGGACCTTTTAGAGCTATCCGAGTTCCAGCATACAATCTCATCGATATGCAGGACAAAAATTTTGGCTGGACGATTGAAATGCAGATTAAAGCAATTCGGGCCGGACTTAGCGTTGGGGAAGTTCCGGTTCGATATCGAACGAGAATTGGAAACTCAAAAATCACCGGGACCATCCGAGGCGCTATTGGTGCCGGAACTAAAATTCTTTGGACTCTGGCCAAGTACTCTCTTTTTCAACTGCCAGGAGCGATTGACTCTCCGAGCCCAACCAAATCCAACGTATGAGGAATACCTAAGACCACACTTTTTGGAAAATGTATTTCTTTAAGCGTAGGAAAAAATCCAGAGGCCTTTGCGGCGTCAAAGGTTTTTATGGTTGTTAAAATTCTTCGCTGCACGGTTTTTGTATGCTTTTCTAGCTTTGCACTCAAGTTAACCGCTTCGCCGATTACAGTGATTTCCATTCTTTCCTCGTGTCCAATGGCGCCAAAGATGACTTCACCAACCGCGATAGCCACGCCGAAGTCGAATCTCACACCCTCAGATAAGACATTGGACTTCCATTGCTCCAGTCGGACATAAATTTCTTCTGCGGCCAAAAGAGCTTTGGCGGCGAAGTCGGGTTGCTCGGTAACAGCTCCGAAATGGGCTAAAATCCCGTCGCCCATATATTTGTCAACACTACCTTCAAACTTGAATACCGCTGTCGCTACTATGCGATGGTATTGGCCGAGATAGTCGACGATCTTCTCGGGTGAAAGCTCATAGGAGAGCTTTGAGAAACCACGGAGATCAACCATCATCGTCGCGGCAAGGCGTTTGGCACCTTTTCCGGGCACAAAATTTGAGTCGGTGCCCGCCATTGCCTGGAAGGCCTCCTTACCGATGAACCGTTCCATTGCGGCGGCATGAACGCTTCTTCTCGAGAATCCCTCAAGAAGTCGCCGTTTTCTAAAAACCGCACCTACGCACACGGCCGTCACAGCAAGTAGCGCCAGAATTCGGTCAATCTCGACTCCGAGTATGAAGACGTCTGGATGAAGGAATTCCGAAAAGTTGCTCGATCTCCTGAGGCCTGCGCCATGGAGCCCATAGTAGGTGATTAGTCCCCAAGAAATCGAACTCAGTATTCCGACGAAGGCGACTTTAAATGGGTTGTAGGAAAGGCACCTCATTGCAATAAAAATAAAATAGTAGGCGAATGTTGGGGCGCGGAGACTCAACGTGTAGGGTTGCTGATACTGAATGTGAAACGAAAAGATCAGGAGGGTGAGAGCCAAAATATCAATTGCGAGGAACGCATATTGCTCCAGACCAGCGTGCCTGGCTCGCATGATGTGAGCCGTCCGAACTATTAATACCGGCAGATAGATGTAAAACAAGAGTCGGACAGGCTCAAACCAGACCTGACTCGACTTCGAGAATCCCTTGGGCGAGATCATGTAAACGAGAAATAGTGCGCCGACAATTGAGACCTGCATGAATGACGCAAGCCTTTCCGCCTTAAGTTCTTCTTCGCGCAGTGCCATTTCAATTCGATGTTTCATAATTCTCGAAGTCTATTTTGGCCCGATTGTTTAAGTGTAAACAATGAAGATCTTGGCCAGAACAAAGTTTTTTGTAATATTCGCCGCCCCACGGTCACTTATCTCCGGTTCGAAAAAACTAAATAAGGGGGATTTGTGCGATTCATGATATTTTGCGCAATTGCGCTATCAAGTGTGACGGCTTTGGCTAGCGGAACCGAAACTCAGTTTCAAAAGCACTTTAACCATCAAAATGGCGTGGCCATTCATGGTTATGATGTCGTTTCGTATTTTAATGGAATTGCTTTGCCGGGTAGTCCGAGTTTTGAGGTCGTTTATGAAAATGTCCGGTTCCAGTTTTCAAGCGAGGACAATGCAACCGAGTTCGATTTGAACCCTGAGAAATACATCCCGGCCTACGGTGGCTGGTGTGCCACCGCCATAGGTATGATGAATACGAAGCTCGATGTGACACCCGACAGCTTTCTAATTCAAGACGGAATTCTGTATTTATTCAGCACTTCCATGGGCCCAGCCAAGGATCAATGGATACAAGGGCAGCCTGGTTTGCGCCAGAGTGCCGACGCCAATTGGTCTGTCATCTATTCTAATTAATTCTTAAAAAAATGGGGCGGCCGGCCCGCCTCCCCATTTTCCTAGTCGCGAAATGAGATCTTAGGATTTTTCGTTCGCAGATGATGCTGCCTCGTAGTTCGGAAATAAAAGTCTCGAACTCCGCCATAACGCCTGGAAATGAGGCTCTCATACTTCTCTAGGACGGGTGAGAGAACGATTTCATTCTTTTTATTGTCGTAGAAATTCTTCGTCCTATCATTCATGAACTGATCCGAGATTTCCGCCAGGGTATCGACTAAATCTTTTTCGGTAAGGGCGGCGCCGTGTGGAGTTGGGCATTTTGGCTCGAAGCAGAACAGGGCCAGCATAGCGCGCGGATCGGCGATCTTTCGCTCTAAATACAATCTAAATTTCAGGTACGTTATGTCATCGCTAAAAAGTCGGACCCTGTCCGCATCGTTAAAGGATCTTGTTCCCGAGGCGTTGCCATTCTTTACGATGCTCTCAAGGAGTAGTGCATTGTGAAGATTAACTAGGTATGCGATTTTCTGCCGTTCGTTGAAATCATCATATTCGGTCCGAGCAACGGACTGCGAGGCGTCTAGGTAGCTTTTCAAAAGGGATCGCCTTTGCGACAACTTCTCCAAGTCTAGCGGAGGAGATTTTTGCGGCGAGATTACGCCAACTAAAACCTGGCTGAGAGTCTCATGTTGATGGCTCAGCTGAAATACTGAGGGTGGATAATAAACTTCCCTTCCGCTGGCCCACAATTGTGAGCCTGCGAAAGGGACGAGGCAAGCGAGAGACCTAAGGAGAAGCCGCACGCCGTGCCTGGCTATTTTTTCCAAGAGTATTGGGAAAAGGCCTGATCAACCGGAGTTTCAGCGATGTGGTTGGCATAGTTGCTAAGTGTCTTCATCGCCGTGCATAGAAGGATTTCCAGTACATTCTCGGCGCTGTAGCCGGCCTTGTAGAATCTTTCGATGGATTCGGAGCTGGGTCGACCGCGCTCGTTGACAATTTCACGAGTGAAACGAATGAGTTCGTTCATTTTCTTGTCAGAGACGTCTCGACCGTCGCGAATTGACTGGAGGTGATCAGCAGGCATTCCAGCCATTTTGTCGGCCATCATGGAGTGAGCGGCCATACAGTACGCGCAATTGTTCTCTCTAGATACAGTGAGAAGTACAGCTTGCTGTTCTACAGGGCTTAGGGTCGTCTTTGCGGTCAAATCCGAGAGCGTAAGATATGCTTGGAGAGCGGCCGGAGAGTTCGCAAACACGCTCATCAAATTTGGAACAAATCCGAATTTCTTCTCAACCTGCCCAATCATTTGAGCAGCGTCGGGTTTCATGGACTCTTTTGTCTTCATATTTATTTTCGTCATAGTTTTCCTCTTGTGGTCTAGTTGTTTTCGGTTTCTGATTTTGGCTCGGACTCAGTTCCTGAGCCCTTCTTGCCTGAGCAGCAGTTAGCGCCCTCGCTACAGGATTTGTCGCACTGCTTGTCTCGGCGCTCTCGAGCTTCTTGACGTAGCTTTTTGCGCTTTTCTGAGCGGTCGTCGGACTTTTTTTCCTCCACCGCGGCTCCGCCTCCTCCGGATTCACTTCCCGAGCTCCAAGCGACAGCTGGTGCTAATAAAGCTGTCAGCGCTAGCGCCGTGATGATGCCTCTAGAGTTCTTGAACATAGGTTCTCCTTTGCTGTTACATTGTTAGGGATAATCCAAGAGAAATGCTTTGGTCCTCATATGAGCTGTTCGCATAGTTTGAGCTCTTTTTCGAGTAACTGTAGTCGCCGCTCAATTCGAGATCTGTTTTCAGTTTATATTTTAACGGTCCGGATAATTTGAGATTTGAGTCTTCGCGAAGTGGACTGTTAACAGGATCAGATTCGGGCGCAGACCGAAAGCTTTTAAATATTTCGGTCGAATAGGTGATGGAGGGTGACCAGCTCAATGATTCGGAGATTGGAATGGAGATCTTCTGAACGATCTTTTGGGTGTTCGAATCACGCGCTCCAAATATTTTATCTTTGTTCACGCGATAGGAAGGAGCTGTGGAAAGCGATATTTTCCCAAAAGAATAGGCCAGAGCTAGCCCCAATTCATTGGCCACCTCTCTAAGTTTTGGATGAGGAGTAGCGGCAGCTGATGCAGCCCCATCGCTAAAATCAGCCGGGCGTGCGCCATAGTGTTTGTCCTCGTACAGATATTTTATTGATGCTTTTGTCGACTCGCTAAAATCCTTGGTGTATTGGAGGTCTCCCGACAGGCTCGAGTAATCGCCTTCGTATCGATTGCCCCTATCATCAAGGGGAGTGGAATAATCTCGGCGCCGGCCCTCAGTGCCAATCTCGACGGACGAGCTTTCGGCAAAGTAGGCTAAGTACACACGTCCGTTTAACTCGTTGAATCTTTGCATCTGAGCTGTCGTAGTGCTCGAGTCTAATTGGACGGGAATGCGAGATTCACCGAGAACTCCACCTAGATCGCCCCCGGTTTCCCAGGAATCGCTGGCAAACCAAATCAATGTGTTGCGAAGCTCCAAGTTCTTTTCGTTTCCAAGGGTCTCAGCTCCCTTAGTCGAGAATGTTTTTGTTTCAGCCCGAACTTCGATATTTAGAACCGTGTTCTCAGAAATGCTTGGTTCATAGGTTAAGCCTGGACTTATGAAAAAAAACGACCCCGAGGTCGCCTTATTCAATCGGCCAACGTTGGAGGATGAACCAATCTGTGACGTGATCGAGGGCTTAAACGTTCGTTGCGAAGGCACGGGATCAACGTCGTCTATTTTAGTGCTAAGCGATTCGGCGGCGATGGCCGTACCACTGATCGCAAGTAGAAGAGTTGAGGCGATTATTTTCTTCATGACTAGGGCTCCACCGACTCGTTTAAGAGCCAGTCGTATCTGTTGAATCGAACTCTCATCTGAGAGATCTGGTCGGCGGGTATAACGGTAACGTATCGTGCAATGAATTGTTTCACTGAGCCAAAATGACTTACGAAATCCTGCGCAAACCAATTCAATATTTCGGATGTGCGAATCGTTGAGTTAGCTATGTCAAACTGGGTACTTTTGCCGTTGTTTACAAATTCGGAGGCGAGTTTCTCCAGTGTCTGATCGAGGTCCGACGCAGTAAAGGCTCGGTTTAAAATCGGTGGACAGCCCATAGATGCGCAATTGATGCCGAAATGAATTCTAGAATCGCCGAGCGGGCGAAGAACTTTATTTTCGATGTCGTTTAAAGACATTTGCTGCCCACTGACGGTCCATTTGAAATTGTCCCATACTGCGGCGTCTAGATTTCCAATGTTGCGGATACTGCGTTGACCAGGGTAGGGGCTACCTACACCGCCTAAAGATTCAGCGTATTTCGACAAAACTAGATCGATGGTCAGAGTGTTGTAGGCATTGATTAGAAATGACTTCTTTTGGTTGCTGTCCATGGATTGTAAATCCGCTCGTCCTATGGCTGAAGCCACGGTTTTTAACGATGCAATGTCCTCAGGGCTGGCCTTCCAAGCTGCATAACGAACCAGATTGTTTTGAGTTACATAACGATTCAAAAGTGTTGAGAGCGTGTCCTCCTCAACTTTTCCAAAGGCGCCCTCAGTTACAGGCTGACGTGAAAACCGCTTACCAAGGTCTCCTCCACAGCCGGTCAAAATCGCTACAGAAATTGTTAAAACCAATGCAGATGTAAAATATTTGTAATATTTGGCTATTCCCATCACTCACCCCCAATATGACTTACGCACCACTGGCAACGGCATTGAGTGATTGGAGGCCATCGATTCTTACAAAGAATTTAAGACTCCCCACGTTTTGGGCAATGATTGCGCTTTTGGCGTTTTGTGGCGGCTATTACTTTTTGCCGGTGGGGGGCGAATCATATCCTCTCTTTGCCGCTTTATTTTCGGTCCAGTTCGCCCTTTTTTTGTTCATTGTTAAGGGTGCAATGGCCCATAGTCTTTCAGTCCGCATTATTTTTGCTGTAGCCGTCACGGCTCGTTTGACCCTGCTCTTCACTGACCCAGTGTTGGAAGACGATTACTGGCGCTATCTTTGGGACGGGAGGGTTTTGGCAAACGGATATAATCCCTATGCCTATAAGCCCATGGATTCGGCACTGGATAGCCTAGATGTTGAGTATCGAGAAAAAATTGGGTTTAAGGAATTCGGCACAATTTATCCGCCCGTATCAATGGGAGTATTTGCGTTTAGCCATCTCCTGTTTGCTGATTCGCTTGTTGGCCTCAAATTTATCTTATGCTTTTTTGATTTGGGAACAGCCCTCATTTTGCTGTTATGGCTCACCAGATTTGGAGTGGCCCCTCAATGGGTTGCCATGTTTACCCTGAACCCACTGATACTTAAAGAAATTGCGAACTCTGGTCATTTGGACTCAATCGCAATGTTTTGCTCTGTTCTTTCCGCCTACCTTTTCTCCCTCGGAAAATCGAATGGTCTTGAGAAATTGACTGGAATCGGCTGGTTCATACTCGGACTTGCAGCTCTTTCAAAATGGTACGCGCTTTCTTTTGCTCCATTGTACTGGGTTTTGGATCAGCGGCGTATTCGTGGCCCAGTCATTTTGATCTCGACAATTCTCGCGTTCTATCTGCCCTTCATTGGGGCAGGGGAACATTTGCTAAATGGCAGTCAAGCGTTCGCTCAGTTCTGGGTTTTTAACGCCGGCCTATTTAAGGCCCTGCAATGGGTTATTCGGGATGACTATATTGCAAGGGTAGCTTCTGGAGCGCTCTTTGCGGGCTATTTGATGTGGTTGTCAAAAAATATTCGGTCCATCGACGAGCTTCCGACTCGGCTTACCCAACTTCTTGGCGCTTTGCTGCTACTATCTCCAGTGGTTAACGCTTGGTATGTCCTCTGGATCTTGCCGTTCGCGGTCCTCTCCAGAAGTCTGCCGTGGTTGGCATTTTCTTATCTTGTTATCGGTAGCTACAGTTGGTGGTTCTCGCAAGAATTGGCCCCATGGGTGCGATGGACAGAATATTTAATTTTAGCGGCGCTTTTGTTTTTTTGGCGATTTTATAAACATCGTATTCCCCGCGAAGGGATTTTGTCTGTATGATGCCTCGATGGAAAAGACGAAAGAAAAAGGAAAACGGGATTCCCACTTTGAGCACCTTCCACCAAGTCGGGAGGTTCTTAAATTGTTAGAGTATTCCGAAGTTCAGAGCTGGCGGGCCTTAATGTACGCCTTTAAAGGGATTTTCGCTGTTTTGGAGCGCGGACTGATTGCCGAGGGATGCTCTGTCTCTAGATTTCAGATTCTCTTTTATCTGTATATGGAGGGAGAATTGGCTGCCGTCGATATCGCTCGCAAGCTCGTCGTGACCCGCGGAAATATCTCCATGTTCCTGAGACGCATGGAGTCAGATGGGCTGGTAAAGCCCAGAATCCCTCCCGGCCAAAAGAGGTCTGTCTACGTTTTAACCCGGGCTGGACGGTCATTCTTTGAATCGATCTTTCCTGAGCATATCAAGAGAGTTCGGTCGACAGCTCCTAAACTTTCTCAAGACACAGTGAAGGCATTGGTCGAAGTCAGCCGGCGATTAGGAACTGGTTCCTTTTAAGTTTGCAACCCCTCAGATTAATGTTTATATGTAAACAACGAGGGGATCGCAAATGAGTGAACGGGCGGAAATGAAATTGAATTCCTCTGAATTCTTAGAAAAAATCCAGAATAGGGACAATGAGGCAGTTGAGCTTCTTGTAAGGACCTACACGGAAGCCCTTTTTAAGGGTGCCTTAGGCCTAGGCTTTGATCCAAATTCGGCTGAAGAGCTGGTGCAATCGGTCTGGACAACATTCTTCGATGTAGCGAAGGGATTTGAAGGTAGGTCACACGTTCGCACCTTCATTTTCGGCATATTGTATAACAAGGCTTCAGAGATTCGCCGTGATCAGAAAAAGGTGCACGCCAGCGGCGAGGAAATTGAGCAAATTGTAAATGCCCGGTTCGCGGAAGACGGTCACTGGGCTAAGCCTCCCATCAATCCGGAACAGTTCATTTTGGCCTCGGAATCGATGGATCTGATTCAAAAATGTATAGACGGCCTACCACTGAATCAACGTATGGCTTTTTGTTTAAAGGAAATTGACGACCACGGTAGTTCAGATATTTGTAATATTTTAGGGGTGACAGTCACTAACCTAGGGGTATTGCTTTATCGCGCTCGCAATCGGCTGCGGGAGTGTATCGAGGGCAAGGCCCGTTTGAGCTCGAATTAGGATGCGCAATGCTTAAGTGTAAGGAAATCGTTAAACTGCTCAACTCCGATGAAAAGATATCGCTCTTTCGTCGGGGTGAAATTCGCATGCATCTTATGCTGTGTAAGCATTGTGAGGCCTATTCTCGCCACCTAGGCCAGCTTAAACGTGGTTTTAAAAAGCTCTTTGCCAAGCTCACTTCCGTCGACAAAGCGAAGGTGACCCGACTCGAGAACAATGTGATCGAGAATTTGAAGCGAAAACAGAGCTGACATGGGTCCCTCTCTTGAATCCATCTTTGCTCAGATTCGTGAGGAGAGAGGTGGAGTGGCCGAAATTCATCAGGCCTTCAGTGGCTTTTCTGAAGGTGTGGGCGCTCACTATGACTTTTATAAGCGGGTCATACTGGCCGATGACCTCCCGCTGAACAGAGCTTACCGAGAATATTTGGCAATGAGGACAAGCCAATCCAACAGATGCTCCTACTGTATTGGACATCACGCCGAGGCTTTCCAAAATCAATCGCAGAATATTCCGGATGAGCACCTGAGTCTGCTCAATGAATTTTCGGAAGTCTTGTCGAGCGATCCACAAAAAGCCTCCTTATTTAAGAACAGATTTTTAGAGCACTCCTTTACAGCGGCTCAATGGCAGCATGCAGTGATGATAGTTTCCTATTTTAATTTTGCAAACCGTCTCGCATTTGCGATGGGGCTTGAGCTCGAAGAGAGCTTTCATGTGACCTGCCGGTAATTTTTCTTACAGTTTCTCGTTAGAATATTGTTTTTTTAAATGTTTACATCTAAACATTGCCAAAATACCTTGACCCTAAATGTGAAACGCCAATTCAGGCGACACGATCTTAGGGGGAAAAATGAAAGGTATTATTTTAGCGGTGGTGATGATGTTCTCTGCCATTCCGGTTATGGCTTTGAGTGACAATTCAATTCCATGCGCGGATCTTATCGGACATCCGGAAAAGGGGGATTTCTGGGAATGCATTTCGCGTAACTCGGCGTCGGGTTACGATAATTCGATTGCATGCTCAGAGCTGGTTGGAACTCCCTACTTTTGGGAATGTATTGCGAGAAATGGCGCGAACGCCCTCGCGACAAGCAATCAGTGCTCGGAACTCGTAAAATCTCCGGCTGATTTTTGGGAATGTGTTTCTAGAAATAGCCCCTAATAAGGCTATTGCATGTGCCTAGGAAGGGGTGCCTTTGGGCGCCCCTTCTTTTTTTGGGAGATTAAAATGCAGATAGGTTTAGCTCAAATTCTAATTGGCCTGCTTGTTTTAGGGGCCTCGCCGGTATCCGCTTCAATGGCTGCTGATGCCAAGCTTGAGGTTTTACGAGGAATCGATACGTTTGTTCGAGAAACCTATTCTTTGCGGATGCTTAAGGCTGAAAAGGGGCTGCGATCTGAGAATTTGTTCGATCATTGTCGCCATTTTGTGGAGTCCTCGATTGGCGATTTAGATTTCTCGGATCAAGTGCGCCGTTGTGTGGCCACTTTGAACGATGCCCATGCCCGTGTTCAGGATAGAACTCCCCGGCCAGAAGTTATTCTCGGCTTTTCGGTCATTGAGATCCGCGGGAAATTTTACGTATCGAGCCTAAACGCAAAATGGCGTGAGTTCATGATCCGGCAAAATTCCGCCTTCGATCAGATTTTCTATGTTGGCGCTGAATTACTTGAGTTCGATGGCCGGCCCATAAGGGATGAAATAGATCGGATTCAACAGTATGTCCCGGCCAGCACGCTACGTTCTCGAAGAGCACAGGTTCTTGAGCTGCTCACGCGTCGTAACTTCCTTTATCCGAAGGCAAAGCATGTGTCTTTAAGGACGGCCGGCGGGGATTTCTCCACCTTGTGGTGGAGCGCAGGACCCGCATTTCACACCGAAGGGCGCAAATTCCTTTCGGCCTTGGGCATAGAGAACTTCAACCGCATTGACCCTTTAGTGGATGGTCCAGACAGAGATAGGTTAAATTGGATTGGATTTACCGATCGATCTCCGCTCAGCGGGGGAGTGGTCAGAACGTTTTTAGACAAGGGATTTAGGGCTGGTCTTAGAATAGGAGTGTTTTCGGCGAGCGCGAAACAGTTCTGCTACCTCCAGCTTCTTACCTTTGAGAGATTTCCAAATTGGGTGTCCGAGGACAATGGGAGCGTTAGTCGTTATGAAAAGCCAATAGTGGACCATCTCACATTCTGCAAAGCCTCGAACCTGCCCCTCGTAGTTGATTTGCGCAGTAATCAGGGCGGTGACACCAGTCGGTCCGAGCTGCTGTACTCCTTTCTTGTGGAGAAAGGTGCGCCGAGATCTGGCGTCTATTTTTCAGGACTGATGACCGAGAGCTTTTCGAGGTTGGTTCAAGAGTATGACTTGGGGGACGGCTTCCCCAAATCTGATGAGGCCACCTCACAGGAGGGGCGACGCCTCAGGGCGATGAGCGACGCAACTGAGGCTGGAGCTTCATACCCTCGGTGGGCATTGGACAATATTTTTTCTGGACCCGGTGCCGGCACTTTCGATGGCAAAATTGCCATTTTGACTTCTCCGAGATGCGTGAGTGCTTGCGAGTTGTTTGTTGATCTGGTTCGCAGAGGACGGCGCGGGCTAATTGTCGGCGGGCCCACGGAAGGTACAGGCGGGAGGACCCTTTCCTTTCGTGACGATGAGCGCTTCACTTGGCTGGATCAAAGGTTTGGATCGGTTAAGGTGTCGGTGCCCAACTCCTTGTATGTGGTAAGCGAGACTCTGGCTAAGCAACCCCTTTACTTTGAATTTGATACTCTGCTCCCGGCTATTCGCGAAGGTGTCGGCATTCCTCCTAGCGCAGGTCATGAATACACGACCCATCTTGAAGATTTAAACACGGGCGGCGCTGGATGGCTACGAGCCGCTGAGGCGGCGCTTTAGATCGTCGATTCTGTCTTGAATTTGGTTTCGAATGATTCGAAATTGTTCGGATTGCCGATCCAGAGCTCCAACTGCGTCGGCCGGGTCAGGCAATGCCCAGCTTTCAACTTTCGCCGACCCCGGTAAGACTGGACACTGTTCTTCTCGACATAGGGTAATAATTAAATCCAATTCGCTAGTAAATTCCTGGCCGAGACTGTCGATAGACTTTGGAAAATGATTTGAAATATCGATTTTGATTTCAGACATCACCTGTATGGCCAACGGATGAACAAGTTTTCCTGGGGCGCTGCCGGCACTCATCACTTTAATCGTTTGCGGCAAAATTTTCTTTGCAAGCCCCTCTGCCATCTGACTTCGGGCTGAATTGGCTACACATAAAAATAGGATGTTCATGGTTTTCCTCTTCTAGAGGGTACCAAGTCCATTTCGGGACGCGAACTAGGGAGGCCGAGTTTGAAAAAGGTTCAACATCAGTGCCAATTAATGGCGAGTTCAGTCCATGAAAGCGAACTC
>JBFWON010000026.1:0-42735 GCA_050250515.1 Bdellovibrionales bacterium
TGATCGAAATGGAATTACGCGATGTTGTGAAGCTCATTCGGGGACCCAAGGGATCAGAAGTGCGCCTCAAAATTTTGCGGAAGTCGACCAAGGATCCCGAGCGATTTGAGCTCACTTTGGTGCGTGATAAAATTAAGTTGGAGGACGAAGCCGCTTCTCTGACCTATATGGATCGTGAAGTAGGTGGCCAAAAAATGAAGATTGGCCTTTTGAATCTTCCGTCATTTTATTCAGACAATCGAAAAAATGGTCCTTCGGCCTCGACGGATATGAAGAAGCTTTTGGTTGAAGCCCATCGCAACAAAGTAGACGCACTTGTATTGGACCTGTCCAATAACGGCGGCGGAAGCCTAAGAGATGCCGTCGATATTGCGGGGCTGTTCTTTGCGACTGGAAATGTCGTCAAACAAAGTCAGCGTGTCACCGCCGATTTGGGGGGCATGAATTATGAGACTCTTAAGGACACCGATTCTACCGTCGATTTTAATGGACCGTTGGTCGTTCTTACGAGCCGCGTGAGTGCTTCGGCATCGGAAATCGTCTCGGGAACTTTACAGGATTATAAGCGCGGGGTCGTGGTCGGTGGCGACCACACGTTTGGTAAAGGCAGTGTGCAATCGGTGGAATACTTACCTCCCGGACTTGGCGCTATCAAAACGACCGTGGGCATGTTCTTCACGCCAGGTGGATTTAGTACGCAGCACCGTGGTGTGCCGGCGGATGTCGTGTTTCCATCGACTTTTGCTGTAGATGAGGTGGGCGAAAAGACCCTCGATTATTCTTTGCCTCCTAAGAAAATCAAAGAATTTGTTTCGACCGATGCTTACGTGAGTGCCGGAAAGGGTGCCTGGCTGCCACTGACTTCAGAGGTGATAAAAAAGGTCAAAAACAAGTCATTGGCTCGGATTAAGACTTCGGAAGAATTCAAAAAGATTAAGGCCGATTTAGCCAAGGTTAAAAAGCGAGGCAAAATGCTGATCGTCGGCGATCTTTTGAAAGAAAAAGATCCTAAGAAGAAGAAAGACGGGGAGGCTTCCGAAGCCAATCCGGATGGCCCGGCCGATGACGAAAACACGACCCTGACACGTGAAGAGAGAAAGAAGAAGTATCTCGAGCGAGCCGATGTTTTAGAGGCCGTCAGTGTGGCCGCCGATTTGGCCCTTGAACTCAAGGCCCCCACCATTAAGATCGGCTCTAAGTCATCTGAAGGCGGAACCGGCAATTCCGAGGAAGACACTAGCAAGGCGAATTGACAATTTAGGGTCCCCTGGATAAGGCTTTTGCAAAAGGGGACAACCATGGCCGTGACTAGCCCATCTGAGCAAAAAAAAACTGCTAAGAAGAAGCCCGGGAAGACCTTACCTCTATCCAAAGATCTGCTGCGCCATATGCATTCGCTTATGGTGAAGAGTCGTGTGCTCGAAGAGCGATTGATTAAGATCTATAAGGCGGGAGAAGCCTTCTTTTGGATTGGTGGGCCCGGTGAAGAGGCCTTTGGGGTTCCGCTGGGGCTGCTGGTTCACAAGGGGCAAGGTCCAGAGTACGACTATCTACACCTTCATTATCGGGCTACGCCAACGCTTGTGGCGCTCGGTATGCCAATGATTGATTCAATCCGCCTGATTATGAATAAGGTAACCGACCCTTGTACGGGTGGTCGAAATTTCAGCAATCATTACTGCTATCCAGAGTGGAACGTGGTTCCCGTTTCATCACCCATTGAGGTGCAATACGGGATGGCGATTGGAACCGCTCATGTGCAAAAGCGACACAAGTCGCGTGCGATCACTATTGTCACCGGCGGTGACGCTGGAACCGCTGAGGGCGACTTTGCCTCAAGCCTCATTTGGTCCACTCGACCAGGACACGAACTGCCATTGCTATTGACCGTGCAGAACAATCAGTGGGGTATCTCCACTGACTACGAAAGTCAGCACGGCGAGACCAATATCGCCGATCGAGGTAAGGCCTTTAACATGCGAACCCTGGTCATAGATGGAAATGATCCAATTGAGACTTACCAAGCGCTTGAATCCGAAATGAGCTACATTCGCAAAACAGGAAAACCGGTATTGCTGGAAGCGCGGGTCTCGCGCCTTTATGGACATTCATCGGCGACCGGCTGCAATCCTATTCCCGAAGTGGACTGCTTGAAGCAGTTTGAACAAAGATTACTCAAAGAAGGCATTCTTAACTCCCAACAGGCCAAAGCGGTCTGGAAGGAGCACGAGGAAGAAGGTCGTAAAGCCCAAGAAATCGCGCGCACCGAGGCGGCCCCTGAGGCCGGTTCGATTTGGGATCACTTTTATGTTGGGGATGAAAACGGCGACTGGAGGAAGTTCTAATGGCCAATATGGCACAGGCCATTCGCATGGCCCTACACTATGGTGAGGACAAATTAGGAGTTCGCGATATTTTCGGCCAGGATGTGGGAGCTCCGCTCGGTGGAGTATTCACGGCCACGCAAGGACTGAAGACCAGCTGGAACACGCCGCTAGATGAACGTGGAATCATCGGTATGGCGATGGGTATCGCTATGACGGGTGAGCGTTGTGTAGCGGAGATCCAATTTTGCGATTACATTTTCAACACCATCGATTTACTAAAAATTGCCGGCAATACTCATTGGGTCAGCAACGGTAACTACTCAATGCCCATGGTGGTGATGACTCCAGTCGGGGCGGGCATTCGCGGGTCCGTTTATCATTCGCATTCTTTTGATTCGTGGGCCTCTCGGCTGCCGGGTTGGAAGGTCGTTATGCCCTCAAATCCGCTCGAGGCTTATGGTCTGATGTTGGCAGCGATCGAAGATCCGAATCCAGTTCTCTTTTTAAAGCCCAAAGCGTTGATGCGGGTTAGAGGGGAAGAACTCATTCCTGGAGAGCCTGAGGATCAGAAAGAACTCAAATCTAGAATTGATGCCCCGATCGGGGATCGCCAGACGTGGAAGCCCCGATGGCCCAAACTTGAGAAGTTTGTGGTGCCCATTGGACAAGCGCGCATCACCCGAGCGGGTGATCATGCCACCATTGTCACCTGTGGAAGGCACGTCTTGATGTGCAACCAAGTGGCGGACAAAATGAAGGAAGAGGGTCACTCTCTTGAAGTGATCGATCTACGTTCGATTTATCCCTACGACTGGCAGGCCATTAAAAAGTCGGTTGAGCGAACACGTCGAGTGCTTTTCGTCAACGAAGACACCGAGGTCACCAACTTTGCCGAGCATTTGGCTTACCGAGTGACGCGTGAACTGTTCTACCATTTGGATGCTCCTCCGCAGGTGTTGGCGGGTAAGAACCTTCCCGGAATAGGGCTACATCCTCATCTGGAAGAGGCATCCGTGCCGCAAATGCCCGATATCGAGTCAGAAGTTCGAAAGCTTTTGTCCGAAGTTCCCTAGTTAAATGTGGTGGTTGGGCCTTCTTCTTAGCTTGGCGAATGCCCTGGAGCTTCAGGGCTTTTTGACTTCGGATTGTCGAAGTCGCGTGGGCATTACGGTCAATGTCTCCAATAAGAACGTCGATTTTGTCAACCTGGATGGGCGCTATGAACGACTCGATCTAGATCAAATTGAGACCATTTACATTTTTAATGTGATCGACAATCCTATCGAGCAGATCGACATTGACCCTCAACTCTTATCCCACTTGCGCGCTGTGTACACCGATGACACGAAAGATCCGCGCACCTTGGCGTTTCCGGTTCGGTTTATCGAAGACCTCGTGGTCTTTTACTCGGTGGACGGAAAGTCTCATGTCTACACTTATCCCGACATCTTTAAGATTCGTCCGGCCCCCATGTGGGCTAAGAAAGTTCACCGCGCGGCTACCTACAAGAAAACCTCTTTCGAGTTGATGAGTCAGGCCGGCAAGTGTGGGGGTAAGTCTGGGGATATCAAGGCCACGCGTGTTTTGGCCGACAAAATCAGTATCAGCGAATTTTTAAACAGTCTTGAAGATGGATTCGAGAGCCTGGCCAGCTTTCAGGAGCGAACTTACCTTTATGCCAAGCCTTTTCTTTACGAAAAGAACACTCGTTTGGGCCTTCTGTTTACGGGCAGTCGAGAAGAGCCGGGTATCAATGTGCCCATGTATTTTCAGTGGTCCAGCGGTGAAGTCTATCGTTTTCAATCTTTTAATGCGATTGGCTCTAAACCGCACGAAACCCTGCCGAATGCCGAGCCCGTGTTTAGTATTCGGTCCGACGTAAAATCGCATTTTTTCCATGGTCATTTTGTTGGCAATGTGGCCGGCGTTCCTGCGGGGGAGACTATTTTCTTTTCGTCCAATGTGGGTCTGAGCGGGGATGTGACAGTCCAGCCGAGCTTCAATTACATGGCGCTCATGGGTGGTGACTTCGGTCCGTACTCGGGGTCGGTTGGCTTTTACTTTCCCACTTTTGGAATCAAGGTTAAAGACGAATATCGCGAAGTTCTCGGGACCTCTGTGAGTTACGCTTTTCGTGGAATGTACACCAAGGGACCCTTTCGTATCAGAGGAATCGCGGCCCCTACTTCTTACCGGAGTTCCCGGGCGACGAAGGATGATGTGGTGGGAAAATCCAGTGTCAATGGTTCTACCTTTGCCCCGGACACCTATCGATTCGATGCGGTCTTTGTTCGAGGCGGAATTGATTACTCTTTTTCTGAGCGTCTGAAGTTTGGCGGAGACTTTATATCCGTTACGGGTAGCTATAAAGAGACAGTGTCTGGACAATCCAACGATATTCGGTTTCGCCGGTCGACGGGTCAAATTTATGTGGAGCAAACCTTTGGTCGATATGTTTCCTTAACCGGTTACGCCAATTTGATTCAGCATACTTTCGAGGCCAATTTTCTAAATCAAGATAACGACCGCGAGCAAAGGGAGACACGGTTCTTTGGAACGTTTGAATTTGTGTTTTAAATTTTTCTTTGCTGCGGGCTTAGCCGTTTTTGGCTTCAAGGCCCGCGCGATCAATTTGCACGCGCTCTACACGGCTTCATGCACACGGGATTTAGGAATTATTTTAAATGTGACGCCTCGGCAGATTTTTTTGCTGACCCTAAAGGGTGAAATTAAGCCGATCGAGCGTTTTGAAGTGATCTCTTACGCCACATATCCCCTCGATGTGGTGCCGGTCCAGCAGGTGAACAATCCTCAGATGGTGCCCTTGGTGCGGGTCATGACCTTTCAAGATGGCGAGATGGTTCAATTGCTGCAAGGTTGGCCGGTTGATTTCAGTCAGGACAAAATCGCGTTTTTGACTTTGCGGGGTTCGGAGCGATTGATCGAACGCCGCAGTGTTTGGGAGATTCATTTTGAATCGGAATTACAGAGTGTCAGCTTTACATCCTCTTTGAATCACAAATTTGATTTTGTTCACCCCTATGCATTCAGCTCCTGTAAACCGGAGACTTTTGGCAGCGGTCAGCCGGTCAAAGTCTATCCGCAGCAGCTGCTAAGTGATCCGGTGGCCATCAAGCGTGAACTGGATCGCTTAGTGGTCGGTCATGAAGGGGTCAAGGCTTACGAGAGTGATCAGCAGTTTTACCCGGTCCCCGAAGTGTATGGCAACGAGACCACGCTTGGAATGTGGTTGGCGTTTCCTTCCAGATATGGTGCGAGCGAAAATCGGCAGAATAATTTTACGCCTTTTCTCACAACAGAATACTCCTCGGGTCCATTTGGATTTCAGCGTGAGTTTAAGTCGGGAGCAGGGCCCATCTTGCACGCCATTCACGAAGAGCCTCAGACGCAGATTTTTTATCGCATGAAGGCGGATTACTTTCACTTTTCGGCCATGGTGGATCCAGGACTGATGTTAGTGGGATCCAAGTACAAGTGGTTCGCTGCTGACTTGGATGACACTGATATTCGGGCCAACGATTCGGCTCTAATGGAATTCGGTTTTGATTATGGGCCTTTCGCTCTCGAGTTTCATATGGGTGGCGCGACCAATGTGGGTGCGCGCAAAGAGACATTGTTCAACAACGACACCTTGAGCGTGCCGCGCATTGGCGCCCGTTGGCAGGGTAAGACTTGGATTTTGAATGTCTTTGGTGGGTCTGGTTCGAAGGGGAGTTCGACGATCGATCTTTATCGGGCCAATCTTGAACTCGCCCGAAAAAAATATCGCAAGTTTGTCTTCTCGGTCATTCATCGAAAGCTTAGTTTCAACGGTAAGGACAGCACCAATGATACGCCCTTTACGGTTGAGAGTACCTCTCAGACATTTGCGGGCTACGGTTATTGGCGAATCAAAACCCGCTACTGGGCTGGCGCCATGCTGGCCGCTGAAAACCTAGAAGTCGAAGGTGACCGCAAACTTGTGCCGAAGGTAGGCGGACTTTTTTCGCTGAGTTTTTAGGGGGGAAGTTGTGCATCCGAATCTCGAATCTTACAGGGCCCGGGCCTAGTTAAATCCGGTTTTCGGATTGTCAGCTGATGGAGACCCTCCACTACTATCTTCGCCACCAGCTGAGAGCGTGATTCACTTCGGTGCGCTTGAAGCCGACGGATTCGTAGATGCGGGCGGCGTGGTACTCGGGGTCGGCTTCCATCACAAGTGTGTGGAGATCGAATTCATGAGTGGCCTGCAGGCCAGCCTGATAGACGAGCGTGCCGCAGATACCCTGGCCGCGGAAGTCGGGGTGGGTGCCCACGTTTTGGTAGCGGCCGATGCTGTTTTCGCAGAAGATTCCCAAGTCACCGACAAGTTCTACGCCTGAATAAGCGCCAAACCAATATCCCAAGCCCGCCTCTGACATCTTTCGATACTGAAGCATTTGCGCGCGTTTGAAGTCTTCGTAGTACTCGTTGAAATATTTTGGATCACTCGTCGCAATTTGAAGTCGATGCGCCTGCTCCCATTCCTCATCGGTGGTAATTTTGCGGATTTTGATCGTGGAATTTGGATGCGGCGGAGGATTAAGTGCGCCGGCTGTCAAAACCACCGCCGAATCAAGTTCGAAACCGTCGTTGATAAACTCTTGCGCCTCGCCAGGTTGGTTATCTTCCGTATCCCACGTAAACGTATAATGATGGGGGCTGGCGTAAGGAAATTCACGATCAAACAGGGCTTTCCATTTATTCAGATCGCCCGCGCGGGGAGCTCGGTCGAAAATAATAAAATTGCCCCAATGAAAACCGGGATTGGAGGGTGTCTTGACCAAGACGTGATCGCCTTTGTCTTCGACCGATCCGGCGAATCTCGCAAACATTAAATCAGTTTGGCGACCTAAGGAGCGAATGCGCATTTAGCTCGTGTCGCCTCTACAGCGCCGGCATGGCCGCAGCTTCTTTAAGTTGAGCTTGCGTATACAGTGGGGCCATATCTAGGCCGGCCGCCTTCAGCTTATCCTCGCCACCTTGCTGGCGCGAGATCACGCAAATCACGCGGTCAATGATGGCGCCTTCGCGGCGAAGATCCTCTGCGCTTAAAATGACTTGTCCACCGGTGGTGATCACATCCTCCACCATGCAAACGCGAAGTCCTTTGAGTGTTTCTAAACCTTCGGCCACTCTGTTCGTGCCGTAACCCTTTGCTTCTTTTCTGACAAAAACAACGGGCAAGCCGGATTCGAGGGCAAGAGCGGTGGCGATGGGTATCCCACCCATCTCAAGTCCCGCGAGGGCATCCGTCCCCGCAGGGATCAGCGGGCGCATCGCCATGGCGATGGACTTCAACAAGCGTGGCTGAGCTTCGAATCGATACTTGTCAAAGTACTCGTTCGATTCCAAACCGGATCGCAATTTAAATGTTCCCTCAAGGTGCGCGATTTTGTAGATAGCTTGCGCTAATTTTTTGTCGTTCATGTGTTCCTTCTAGGTTCGGGTCACATTGGCACTCGACCATTGACTGAATAGGTGCACTTTGACCGGATGACAAGTGCATTTGGTATCGGATGATGGACAATTTTCATGGCATGGATCCTGCTGCCCATAAAGTGGGGGAGAGCATCATGGAAAAGATGAACGCCAAGACGATCTACACCATTCTATTTTGCCTAACCGTGGCCATGCTGATTCTTTTTCGATTGGCTGTGATTTATGGGGGCTAAAGACTCTGGTCGTAAACCCAGTTCAAGAATTCGGGTGCCCCGCCGTCGGCGGTCCAAAATACCAAAGCCGGCGTTTGATAAGGGTGTGTGGCCCGGATTCTTTCCGTTAGTGCCGTTCTTTTTCTAGAGTTCATTTTGAAAAGTGCAGCACACTCTTCATCTTTCTGAATTTGATTTTGCCACGAGTAAATGGCCGTGTGAGGCGGAAAAATATTGGCACAGGCAACAATGCCTTCGCGCACCAATAGGAGAGAAATTTCTTCGGCCACCGCCTTGTTGGGAAAAGTGCAGTAGGCCATGGTGATTTCTTTTTCTCTAGGCTTCATAGGTCTTAGAAGGGGAATCAGCGCTTGCGCCCGTTCTCATGTCAGAGTCGAGTTC
Organism: Bdellovibrionales bacterium; assembly: GCA_050250515.1. Lineage (GTDB taxonomy): Bacteria > Bdellovibrionota > Bdellovibrionia > Bdellovibrionales > UBA1609 > JALHOQ01. Next base: position 8,423 of record JBFWON010000026.1, read on the forward strand.
GACACCGAACAGACGCTCAATAAAGTCAGGCAATGTGACCAGACCCACAGTCTGATCTTCCTGATTCTTCACCACGATCATGGGGCTATGAGATTCGATAAAAACATCCGTTAGGTCAGAGACCACCGCTTGATCCGAAACTTCCGGAATCGGCTGAGCCTGTTTAGCGAGAGCATTCTCCTCAGCCGATTGGTTGAGCAGCTCGACCACCTTGGTCTTGGCCACCCACCCTAAAATTTGGTCCAGGTCCCCTTTGTAAACGGGGAAGAATTGCTCTTTGGCCGTCTTGAGGCGGCGGATCCGCTTGAGCTGTACATCCGCATCAAGGGCATGAATCAGCGGCCTTGGCACCATGAGTTCGGTGACCGGCAGGTGACCCAGTTCTTCTAATTTTTGGCGGAGCATGGGTCCCGGTTCGGGCTCAGGTTCGTCGGATTCTTCTTTTATGGCTTCGAGATCGTTTATCCAGTTTAAGAGCTTAATCATGAAGGCTCAGTCTAACACGGACGGCGAGCCCCGGTAAGGGGTGGATCATGGGTCGCGAGGTCGAGTCGGTGCCGGGGTGCGCACTTCAGTATCTTTGAATACTTGACTCCCCGTGGCATTTCTCTGGCCCTGATACTTCCCTTTATACGGCGCACCAGCGGGCTGATCCATTCGACAAAAGACCAGCTGGCAAATGCGTCGTCCCGCTTCCAGTCGGATCGGCAGTGAGTTGGCGTTGTAAAGCTCTAAGGTGATTTGTCCCTCAAACCCAGGGTCGACCCAGCCGGCATTTTGAATGAATAGACCCATTCGCCCAATGGAACTTCGTCCCTCGACAAAGGCGGTTAAATCCTGTGGCAATCGAACGTATTCCATCGTCGTCGCGAGCAAGAAGGAGTGCGGAGGAATGGTGATCTCCGGTCCCTCAATCTGCCGGTAGAGGATTTCGGAATTCAGATCAATCGTGTGCATCTGACGATCTTCCACAATCAGGAAGTGGTCGCCCAATCGTAGATCAAGGCTCGCCGGCTGAATGGATTCGTCGTTGATGGGCTCGACTCCAAGTTCTCCGGAGTCGAGCATTTTGCGTAAGGTCTTGTCCGATAAAATCATCGGATTATTTCTTCTGTTCCTCTTGGCGCTGTTTTTCGTACTTCTTCACGAGTTCCTCCTGGATGTTACGTGGAACCGGTGCGTAACGCGAAAATTCCATGGTGAATTCGCCCTTGCCCTGGGTGGCCGAGCGAAGCTCCGTAGAATAACCGAACATCTCAGAGAGCGGAACTTCGGCTTCAACGGTTGTGAAGGCATCGTTCGTCGCCGAACCCATAATCATTCCACGGCGCTGGTTGATTTGACCGAGCACGTTTCCTTGGAATTCTTCTGGAGCCGAGACTTCCACCTTCATAATGGGCTCAAGCGCAGTGGGCTTAGCCTTGAAGTAGAACTCGCGGAACGCTGTCATCGCACAAATACGAAACGCCATTTCAGATGAGTCGACGTCATGGTAGGCACCGTCTGTCAGCGTGGCTTTGACGCCCACGACAGGGAAACCGATCAACAGACCTTTGACCATCTGCTCTTGGAAGCCCTTGTCCACGGCCGGGATGTACTCCTTTGGAATACGTCCACCCACAATCTTATTCACAAACTCGTAGGTCTTGTCGGGGCTGTCGAACGGCTCAAAAGTGCCCACGACTTTCGCGTACTGACCCGAACCACCGGTTTGCTTTTTGTGAGTGTAATCAAACTCAGTCGCTTGTGAGATGGTCTCACGATAAGCCACCTGTGGCTGACCCGAAACGACTTCGCAATTGAACTCACGCTTCATCCGCTCAATGTAAATCTCAAGGTGAAGCTCACCCATTCCGGAAATGATGGTTTCAGCCGACTCTTCATCGCGGTGTACGCGGAAGGTCGGGTCCTCTTTGCGGAACTTCTGCAAAGCTTTCGAGAAATTGGCCGCGCCCTCTTTACTCTTCGGAGCCACGGCGAGCGAAATCACCGCATCCGGTACAAACATAGAGGTCATGGCGATATTGACGGTTCCATCGGTGAATGTGTCACCGGACGAGCAATCAATACCGAACAAGGCGACTATGTCTCCCGCGTGGGCAACTTCAATATCAGCCATATCTTCCGCGTGCATGCGCACAAGGCGGGGGATCTTCACCTTACGACCATTGGCCATATTGGTGATGAAATCGCCTTTCTTCATGGTTCCTTGGTAAAGGCGCATGTAAGTCAGCTGACCAAAGCGGCCGTCTTCGAGTTTAAACGCGAGGGCCACCAGTGGTTTGTCAGGCGCCGACGACAGAGCGATTTTCTCTTCGCCTTTGTCCAAGTCCAAGCCTTCGTTATTCACTTCGGCTGGGTTGGGCAAGTAATTGGTGACGGCGTCGAGCAGCAACTGAACGCCGCGATTTTTATAGGCGGAACCCATAAACACGGGAGTCAGGTTGAGGCTCAAACAGCCTTTGCGAATTCCGCGCATTAGTTCTTCTTCTGTTGGCTCTTCTTCCATCAGAAATTTTTCTTCTAAGGCGGTGTCGAAATCGGCAGCCTTACCAATTAACTCTTGGCGGTACTTTTTCGCGTTTTCCAGCATATCGGCAGGAATTTCACCTTCGGTGATGACCTCGCCATTGTCGCCCGAAAAAGTAAATGCCTTCATTTTGACAAGGTCAACGACACCATCGTGCTTGTCTTCAAGGCCAATCGGAATCTGCATGAAAACGGCGTTATGGCGCAGTTTTTCGCGAAGGGCGTCCACTACGCGGAATGGGTTGGCACCCGCGCGGTCCAATTTATTGATAAAGGCCAAGCGCGGAACTTTATAGCGGCGCATTTGGCGATCCACGGTGATGGACTGCGATTGAACGCCGGCCACACCACAAAGAACGAGAATCGCACCGTCTAACACGCGCAGGGCGCGCTCCACTTCGATGGTGAAGTCCACGTGCCCGGGAGTATCAATGATGTTGATCTCGGTGTCTTTCCACTGCACGTTGGTGGCGGCTGATTGAATGGTAATTCCGCGCTCGCGCTCAAGTTCCATGTGATCCATGGTGGCGCCAACGCCGTCTTTACCTTTCACTTCATGAATGGCATGAATGCGGCCGGTGTAAAACAGAATGCGTTCAGTGAGGGTCGTTTTGCCCGAGTCAATGTGGGCCGAAATTCCAATGTTTCTGACCTTCTCAAGGGTCCATTTCGAAGCCATAATTGTCCTTCCTCAATTGTTCATGAAGTATAAGAATCAAGGGGTTAACATGAGATCTGACAAAGTGCAAAGGCAATGATTTGAAGGAGTTATGAATACTTACCACGAACTGGAGCAAGCGGCCGAGAAGGCTGGGATATATCCCCTGAGGTCGGCCCAGGTCCCAGCTCTCAAAGCTTGGGCTGAGGGCAAAGACCTTCTCATAATCTGGCCCACGGGATCTGGAAAATCTCTGTGTTATCAACTGCCTTCTTTGGTGGGGGAGGGGCTGGTTTTGGTGGTCTCGCCCCTGATTGCTCTGATGGAGGATCAGGTGATCAAGGCGCGAGCTTTGGGATGCGAGGCCACCTGTATCCATTCCAAGGTCCCCAGTCAGGATCGGCAAAAGCGGCTGGAGCGGCTGGCCCGGGGTGAGATTCGACTGCTTTATGTGACGCCAGAACGTTTTAAGAATCCGGCTTTTTTGGAGGTCATGAAGGGTCTCAAGGTGAAGCTACTTGCCGTCGACGAAGCCCACTGTATCTCGCAGTGGGGGCATGATTTTCGACCGGATTACTCTCGCCTTGGGGAGATTCGAAAATCTTTAGGAAATCCCCAAACCATGGCGCTGACCGCCACGGCCACTCGGCAAGTGCAGGCTGATATTCTGGTTCAACTGAATTTACCTAAAGAAACCCTGACTTTGTGGGAGGGTGTCGAGCGGCCGGAACTTGTCTTAGAGGCGGTCGAAGCCGAGCACCCTGATGACAAGGTGGAGCTGATCAAAGAATGGCTAGGGGAAGTGAAGGGCCCCAAAATTGCGTACTTCACCTTGATTTCGTCGCTGGAAAAAATGCGCGACAAAATTTCAGGCGAGATTTGGGTTTATCATGGGGACCTAGAAGCCCGCGACAGGTCCCGAGCCCAAAAGGCCTTTATGGCGAGTGAAGACGGCATCATGTTCGCCACGCCCGCTTTTGGGTTGGGCGTGGACAAAGCCAATATTCGCGGGGTACTTCATGCGGAAACCCCCAGTTCTCTTGAAAGCTACTTTCAAGAAGTCGGTCGGGCCGGGCGCGACGGTCAGACTTCTTTTGGTCGGTTGCTGTATTGCCAAGAAGACCTTGAAACGCAAATGCGTTTCATTGAGTCTCTCACCCCAGATCCGGCGTACTTGAAAAGTGTCTATGAGTTGTTAGTCAAATGGCAGGACCGGCTGACCACGATCACGTTGGAAGATTTAAAAGAACAACTGAGTTTTAAAAATACGCGAGACATGCGTCTTGAAACCGCCTTGAACCAGCTGGAGCGGTGGGACGTCATTCGCTATCCCCATCGTCAGTTGAAAAAGTTAGAGATTCTACGGGAGCTGACGGAAGACGATCTGCAGCCCGAACTTTGGGCAAAACGCAAGAAGGCTTTGCAGATGAAGCTCTTGCAACTGGTGCAGTGGTTTCGCAGTGAAGAATGCCGGGTTGTCGGCATCAATCGCTATTTCGGCTGGCCTTCGGAAACCCCATGCGGAAAATGTGATCGTTGCCGGGAGAAAAATTGAAACCACTATTCGCCCCGACGCTCAAGACCTTCCCGCCACCCGAATTGGCGCTTGAGGATGGCATCATTGATATGAGTGACGATCTCCGAGTCGAGCGTCTACTTGAAGCTTATAGCTTTGGAATCTTCCCGTGGCCGCATGAGGCTCTACCTACAATCTGGTGTTCTCCCGATCCGAGAGGAGTTCTTAATTTTACTGACTTTCATGTTCCACGAAGTCTCGCCAAGTTTATGAAGAAATGTCCTTGGACTTTTTCTTTCAACAAAAATTTTGCTGAAGTGATGGATTCCTGTGCGGCCCAAGTGAGAGTTGGGCAGTCGGGGACGTGGATCACTCCGAAACTTCGCCGTGCCTATCTGGATTTTCACGCGGCCGGATACGCTCATTCCTTGGAAGTCTGGGAAGGCGAAGAACTTGTCGGAGGTTTGTATGGGGTTTACGTTGCAGGAGTATTTGCGGGTGAGAGCATGTTCCACCGGCGAACCAATGCTTCGAAAGTGGCACTTGTCCATTTGGTGGATTTTTTGCGAGCCCAAGGGTTTACGTGGATGGACACACAGATGGTCACTCCGGTGCTTGAATCTATGGGTGGAGTTTATATTTCACGACAAAAATATCTGGATCGCTTGGTCCTTACGAAGCGTCGGGCGAAGGCTATTGAGTTTAGATTTAAAACTTAAATCGCTCGCCCCACGGGGCGCCGCGGTCTTTGTCGTAGTTACTCGAAGGTCTCGAAAGCCAATACACAAGGCCAATGGCGGAGATCGTCAGGAAAAAATAAAAGATAATGGGGAGAATATTTTGTAGAACAAGAGCCTTATAGTAAACCATGCGCCGAACCTGCTGATCTTGCAATGCCTTCAAGAAGCTCTTTTCAATCCCTTTGCGAATGTTCTTCGTATGCCCCTCTGGCAATTCCTCAAACCGGAGGGCCACCAAGAGTTGCACGGGATGAACTACGTTTTCGCGGGAAAAAAACCATCGACGACTTTCGTATTCTTCTATGCGGACTACGCGTGCAAACCACGCAATCTGATCACTCTCAGGGACCGGAATTTCAACCTTAATAATGTCGCCGACTTTTAACTCGGACCCTCGATCGGTTAAAAAAGCGAGCCCGGTCTCAGACAAGTTGACGAGGGTCGTATGTTCTATGAAGGCTTGACCGCGCATGTGGGCCGGGCCAAATCGCATTAGGCTTCGATCGGAAGTTCGAAAGATGTAACGGGGCGCTCGCGCAACGAAGCGCCGAATTCTCTCACCCATAATTCGTTTATCGGCAATTTCTAGCTTTGAGATAAGGCGGACCTAGGTCTATTCCGCTTTCTTGTACTTCTCTCCCACCGCTTTAAGTTGGGTGGAGAGATTCTCATCGACCAAACCGTTGCGTTTGACCAGGTCATTGAGGTTGTGAAGTCTTTCGATTAGTCCTCGGGTCAGGGACACTAACCAGGGAGGAACAGATTTTAGCTGGGCCTCGATGGAGGCGCGTGGCAGTTTGAGCGCTACTACTGGGCTTAGGGCCTGAACGTTTGAGCTGTTCATTCCGCCCCCGATAAGGGCGGTTTCCCCCACATATTGACCTGAGGAGATAAGGCCCAGAGGAATTTTCTCACCTTGGGCGGTTCGATAGACTTCGAGTTGTCCCTCTTTAATGATGTAAAGAGCGTCGCATGGAGTTCTTTCCTTTATCAGAAATTGTCCTGGCTCAAGTTTGACGGTGTTAGTCCCGTTGTTCGAATCCAAATCATCCTCGCAAGGTTAGCTATAGAAAAATCGGTGGATTATCACCGATGATTAAGGCTTGTTTGAATTTTTCACTTCTTTAAACAGACCAAATTGAGATGCTCGGGAACAAACACGCCCAAAGTCGCAGTGGCCAAAAGGACATCGGCCGCGTTCATTTCAAATTCAGCGGAGGCCAAGCTCCCGTTCTGGCACAACTCAGTGGCCGCTGGAAGTCTAGGGCCTGGAATAAATCCCCAAAGGAAAGAATAGGTGTTCAAACTATATCGGACTTCAGCCTGCGGACGCTCTTGGGCGTCCTGATGAAACGCCATATGTGAGCAAGCCGTGATCGAAAAAATAAGGAGGAGCGAGAAGGTTCGCATCTTCAGTTCCCGCACCAAATGCGCACAGTCGTAGGTGTGTATATTCCGAGCGTGATGGCCGTTAAAAAAATGTCCTCACCTGACCGGCGTTTTTCAAAGGCCAAAGGCCGCTGGTCGACGCAGGCCTGCTCCAACGAGACCGAGTTCTTGCCGACAAATCCCCAAAAGTACGAATCGAAATAATCCTCATAGCTCGCTTGACGGGGAAGTTCCGCATCCGTCTGCATCCGTACCTTCTTCGACACGCAACCAGAGGCTACTAAAAAAAGAAGGACGGGCCAAACTTTCATAGAGCCGGGCCGTCCCACGTGGACTCATTTTTGGCAGTGGCACCTGCCCCGAGGAGAAGCTGAACAATTTCACTTTGTGCATTTTTTTTCGCCAGCGCCAGCGGAGTCTGTCCTAGATTATTGGTCGGATTGATCGGGACTTTGCGATCAATCAACCATTTAACCACTTTGGAATCATTCATGACTACGGCGTGGTGTAAGGGCGTATTCCCATCGACGTCCGCCTGCATGCTGGGCGCGCCCGATTCGAACAAGCGTATGGCGAAGTCGCCGATTCGATAGTCGATCGCAATGATAGGTAAAGACTCACCATCGCTATCGAGTTGATCCAAGGTCGGATTCTGATCCAAAAGATATTCAAAAATCTCCGTATCAGCGCGGGGAATCGCAAAGTGAAGGGCCGTCCATCCGTTAGGATCTGCCGTGTAAATCGAAACGCCAGATTCCACCAAAGCTTTAAGGGTGGCGAGTGAGCCAAATCGTACAGCGATCATCAGAGGAGTTAGGTCAAATTCGTCCTTAATTTCAAGCGGGGCCCCTTTTTTCGCCAAAAGGCGAATCGATTCCGGTGAATTCCCCAAGCAGGCGAAGTGAGTCGCGGTCGAACCCTGGGAGTCTCGAATATCGGTGCGGGCGCCAGCCGCAAGCAACAAGCTAACAACGGCGACTTGGTTTTTTCGAGCGGCAGCCATCAGTGGCGTGATTCCGTGTTCACTAGCTTCATCCGGTGAAAAGCCCGAATCGAGAAGTCGCTTCACCTCGGCTGTCTGTCCTTGGGCCGCGGCCCGAATCAGAGGCGTAGTGGATTGGGCCTCAAATTCTTTTGGCGACATTGGTTGAGGTGGCTTTTCCTGCAGCTTTCTAAGGGTCGAGCAAGACATAGTGGCCCAGGAGAGTATTAGGAGTGCAATGAAAGAAAGTGGCCGTTGACAGAATGTACCCATTTACGTGATCTAGACCCATGATTTGCGCACGGGCAAGGGAATTTTAGGCTATGGCTTGGGAGCTGATTGAGGCGAACTTGGCTTTAAGGGAATTGGCCCGTGGGGCCAGCGGGCTCGATGTGCGAAGCCCAGGCGAGTTTGCCCGGGGTTCTATCCACGGTTTTGCCAATGCTCCTATTTTAAATGATGAGCGACGTCATCTGGTGGGCCTTGCTTACAAGAAACAGGGTCAGGAGCGAGCGATTGAATTGGGACACCAATTGGTCGAGCCCGATCGCGAGGCTATGATTCAACAATGGTCGACGATGCTATCAGCGACCCATCTGCCAGTCGTGACTTGCTGGCGAGGCGGCCTGCGCTCAAAAATCGCAGCCGAGTGGCTAAGTCAAGCAGGTCTTTCGGGAGTCCGAGTCCATGGTGGCTACAAAAAGATGCGTCAGGTTCTGTTGGAGGAGCTTTCCCGTTCCCGGGACTATTTAGTGGTTTGTGGTTTGACGGGCTCGGGGAAGACTTGTTTGCTAAGGGACTTGCCATCCGTGCACGTCTTGGACCTTGAAGGTGCGGCCAATCATCGCGGAAGTGCGTTTGGATGGCACTTACGATCTCCCCAGCCGAGCCAGCAGGAATTTGAAAATCGATTGGGTTTTGCACTTTTTCAGTCGCATGGCCCGGTGGTGGCAGAGAACGAAGGCAATTTGGTTGGAATATGCGCGGTCCCCGAACCCTTGCGAGTGGCATTGAAGCCGGCCAAGAGAGTTCGTCTGCTCGCGCGTCTTGAAGAAAGGTCCTTTCGAATTTTCCAAGAGTATATTGAAGAACCATGGTCCAAGTATTCCCGCGAAGAGGTTTTAAAGGCCATGGAGTCGTCTTTGCTCAGGATCAAAAAGAGTTTGGGCGGTTTAGACCTTAGCCAAATTCTCAATCAGCTGCACGAGGCCTTTCAGTCCAACGAGCCCAAATTTGAAACTCATCAAGGTTGGATTGAAGCTTTGCTCAAACGATATTACGATCCGAAATACAACTTCTCACAAAAGCGAGATGCGTTTGATGTTATCTTCGAAGGGACGTTCGATGAAGTCCGCCACTTCCTCCAGAATTATCTTGGTCGGGGGCGGGCATAGTCACGTTCAGTTTCTAAAACACTGGCGAATGCACGGGCGGCCAGATGTTGAAGTGATCCTGATCTCGGAGGTCGTTAGCACGCCTTACTCCGGCATGCTTCCCGGGCGCTTGGCCGGTTGGTACACGGATGACGAAATACATTTCCATTTGCCCAACATCGCGGCCCAGGCCGGGGTCACCTTTATCGAGGATCGAGTGGTCGGTCTTGCTCCTGATGAAAAACTCGTACGGTTGGAGAATCTTCCCCCACTCGCCTATGATTTTTGCAGTATAAATGTTGGGATTACGCCTCAGGCTCCCTTCGGCTGCGAAGGCCATCCCGACGTTTTGGTGGCCAAGCCAATTGCAGGACTTCTGCCAAAGTGGGAAAAGCAAAAGTTCAGTGAAAAGTCCTGGCTGGTTCTGGGTGGTGGTGCGGCTGGGATTGAACTTTCCACAGTACTGGCGTTGAAGCTTAAGGCCAGTGATGGAAGGGTCACCTTGCTGCATGGGGGGGCCGAAATTCTACCCGGGCATGGGGCGGCGGCAAGGGCCCTCGTGCTAAAAAGTCTGACCCAGGTAGGTATTCAAGTTCAGAATCAAGTTCGCATCCAAAAAGTGGTTGGTCATTCGGCCGTTGATGACAAGGGGAAGGAATTTCCCTTTGACAAAATGCTGGTGGCAACGGGGGCTAAGGCGCCGGCGTGGTTCCGCCAAACGGGACTTGATCTTACGGAAGATGGGTTCATCAGGATCAATGAATCTCTGCAAGCCCAAGCCGAAGTGTTTGCGGCCGGCGATTGTGCCCATTTTGTGAGTCGCCCTTTGTCGAAGGCCGGCGTGTACGCGGTTCGACAGGGACCGATCTTAATTCACAATTTAATGGCGGCCTTGGACAACCGACCCTTAAGAAAATATCGTCCACAAAGAAAAACTCTCTTTTTGATGGTGTCAGGGGAGCGCGAAGCCGTGATGTCTTATGGACCCTTGGCTGCAAAAGGGCGCTGGGTTTGGCGATGGAAGGACAGGATTGATCGAAAGTTTATGGAGAGATTTGGGCCTGATCCTGTGGAGGGCGAGGCCATGAGCATGAATATGTGCGCGGGATGCGGAGGCAAGGTTCCGCAAGCAACAGTTGCACATGTTGTATCTGGTTTGCGCAAAAATTCCCGTTTCTCCTCCCTTTTACCTGACCGGGTGGAAGACGTCGGAACACTCGATGGTCACATGGTGAGTGTGGACGGCTTTCGAAGCTTTACCGGAGATCATTATTTCTTTGGGCAGGTGGCTACTTTGCACGCTCTTAACGATGTTTGGGTTTCGGGTGGAAGGCCCATGGGTCTAACGGTCTATGTAGGACTTCCTCCAGCCGCCGAGCGATTGCGAGCCAGCGCCCTTGAGCAGTTGATGAGTGGAATTCTGGAAGTCGGCGCCCGACATGGCGTTCGGCTGCTCAATGCTCACACGGCGGAATCCGCCGAACTCGAAGTGGCTCTTCAGGTGATAGGGAAAGCGGATTCAGAATGGCCCAAGAGTTTGCCAAATGGGCCTGCCAGTTTGATTTTGACTAAACCACTAGGTACGGGCTCTTACCTGCAAGCTTTGATGATGGGTGGCTTATCGGACCAAGGTTACCGGGATTTGAAGTCGACACTATTGCAAGAGGCTGGGACATGGCTTCAGTCCCAACCGACTTCGATTTTGGCGGCTACGGATGTTTCGGGCTTTGGATTGATAGGACATCTTCGTGAAATGGTGGGAGAGAGGAAATTCGCCATCGATCTAAATGTGGAATCCATTCCTGTGTTGGCCGAGTTTCAGGACCTCGTTCGGCGAGGGATTGTGGCCCATCTCACCGCCGTCAATCGACAAGAAAATCTAGAATTTGCAGATCCCAGATGGTTGGAAAACCCAGCGTTCTTTGATCCGCAAACCAATGGCCCTTTCTTGCTAGCGGTCGCTCCTGGCAGCGAAGAGGCGGTTTTGCAACGTCTAAGGGCGAACGGTTTTACCCAAGCCGCCCTCATTGGACGGGCCGCGCCCGTCTAGCGGGGACTTAAAGTGCGGCTGATCCTATAGACGAGATCGTCAAGCCCACCACCATTCGACCTAAACCTGTACATAAATATTGGCGGGGCCCCAATGACTCTCATTTGAAATGGCGAGGACTTGGCAAGTCCATCTGGAGTGCTGATTCCGCTTAGGAGCCTTCAGTGAAAATAACAAAAAGAGCCTTTTTATCCCTTCTTTCCCAGTGGACCGTGGGCACCGCGCTCTGGGGTGCCTTGTCAGAGTCCGCTCAAGCTCAATTGTTTGGTGGAGGCCTGGGATGGTCGAAGGCGAAATCCACGGCTCCCATACCACCCCCAGCACCCACATCGGCGGTGCCTGTGCCTCCGACTCCTGCGGCCGCCATGAAAGTGCCGTTTTTAACCCCTGGCTCTCCCGGCTATAACACGGCAACACGAACTTATTATCCATCTCCGTGCAGCCGACCGGAACGGGTTTATCAGCCCAAAAATGAGGAAGAGCTAGGTCAGGTGATTCGAGAATTGAAAGGCAAACGATTTGCCATTCGTGGCGGAGGTCACTCCTTTGGAAATCGCAGTTCGAACTCAAACATCGTTATCGATACCTCCCAACTCAAGGGCTCTGGCAGTGGCGCCAAGCTAGACAAATCCACTGGATTGGTCACAGTCCGAGCCGGCACCCGCTTGGGCGGGGGCTCCATTAACAGAAGCAAAACAACATTGAATGGTCTTTATGATGAAGTCGCCAACGACGATCGAATTCTGGCTGCAGGAACATGTCCTGATGTGGGAGTTGTCGGAAATATTTTGGGCGGTAGTCTGAGTGCGATCCCTTACTTTGGTTATGGTTCGCAGGCCTTGCGCGAAGTGACCTTCGTTTCCTTTAAAGATGGGAAAACTTATCGAGTGACAGAGAATCAAATTTCGGTGGTCGAAACACAAGGACGCGAAACACCCACCCAAGTTCCGGGCCTGGCCCCGAGGGATTTGCTAAAGGTGTTCCGCGGCGGTGGGCAAGGCTCGGTCGGCGTGGTGACGGAAGTCAAATTGCAATCGCAAAAAATGAGGGACTTTCGCGCGGCGAGCTTTAAAGCCCCGGGCTCAGTCGACAACACGATTCAATGGCTTTCGGGATTGAATCCGAACCTGAGAAAGCATGTTTATCTTGAGGCTCACTTTGATCGAAACAGTGCGGAGCAGACTTTGCGGGTTCTTGCCCCCAGAGAACAATTCGATCAAATCACCCGACAGCTGCAAATTCGTGGAAAATTGAACGAGGTCAAATCGGCCAAGGCTTTGATCAATTCTTTTCTTGATAGCGAAGGAATCAACTCTGGCCACTCGCAAACAAATGGGGCCAACGTGATGGTGCCCATTCAGCGATCGGCCATTGATTTGGACAAGCTCTATCGCGCGGCGGGTAGGGGCATTGACGTGGCCCTTTACCAGGCTCCCTCCAGTGAGGAGACTATTATGCCGCAACTCAATGGCTCCTTTATGCTAGAGATGGAGGGAAATGATCGTAATGGCGATCTCAATCAGGCTGCGATTTCGGCCCTCAGAGGGGTTCCCGTTCGTCGATTCGCCAACTACGTCACCACCCGGGCTAAGGCCAAACCCGAAGAGTACTTTGATAAGGGAAGTCTCCACCTGTTGAAAAGAGCCATGGATGAATTCAATCCAAAAGTGGGTGGCTATCGGGCGAGCACATCCTCCGTTGTGGATGCTTCTGATTTTGATCAGGCGTGTGAGCTGAATCGGAGTTCGACTTCGAGTACGGGACCGTCAGGCTCGACCCGTTAGTTCTTCTCTAGGCCGCTCGTCGTGCCACGAAGGTAAAGTAGCGTTCCGGCGAAACCTCAAGCTCCATCAAAGCTGAACAAACGGGGCATATCATTGTTTCGTCCAGTTTGATTTGGTCGATAGATTTGATGCCGGCACCAAGTGGGACTAGAACCTTCTCGGTGGCGCCACATGAATCGCAATAGTAGGTAACAAAAGCGGACTCCACAACTGCATTAGGTCCAATAAAACCACTCAAAACGTTAAGTTGGTGAACCACCGGGGGCGAGCATCTTTGCAGAGCCACACCGTTTTTTGCATTGATTTTGTTCAACCATTGGGACCAGGTTCGGCAGCCAAGCGAATTGATCATCGTCACACCCTCAAGATCGATGACCAAACGTCCCCCGATCGGATTTGGAAAATTGGGGAACTGGGCGTTTTCATTGAGGGCCCCGTTGATCGTCAGAATCGTGTCGGTTCCCTTTTGTGCAATATCGAAGTGAATCATCGTTTTACCCCTGTCCCTGTACCAACACTATGCCGCAAATATATGAGGGTGGCGATGCCTAGCGCATTTTGTTCAGACCAAAGTTAAGATGTATTCAGGTATGTCTGGACTCTTCACTAGTCCGGTTAGTCTAGGGGCCTGCAAGGATTACAGGTGAGAGTGACCGAAACCGTCACTCTACCACAGCGTAGACTGCTTTCCTTCGACGTCGTACTGGCACAGGGCTTGCGATGATCGGTTGCGAATGGACAGGATGTCTATTCGGTGAGGAGTCGGTATGGATGCCAATGGCAGTCTTTTTGGATCAATCGTCGGTTTTTTCACGGTCGGCGGATTTTGGATGTTTCCAATCTTTGTCGCCCAGGTTGTGTCTCTGGCAATTATTGCAGAGCGAGTGACTCGACTTTATTTGCAACGCTCGCCGAACCTGCGCTCGCAAGCCAATTACTTCGAAAATGACATTAAAAAAGGAAACCTGGAAAGAGTGATTTTGCAAGCCCGCAGTCTTGGCCGAGGATCTCCTCTGCGACATGTTGTAGAGGCCGGTGCCCTAGCCGCCATGAACATGGGTGGTCGGGAAGAAGTTCAAGCCAAGATGGACGAAGTTCTGATTAAAGAACAGAGTCAGCTAGAAGCTCGAATTGAGTTTTTGGCGATGCTTGGAAACGTGGGAACCCTTTTAGGACTTTTGGGAACGATTATTGGAATGATCCGCTCTTTTGCGGCCTTGTCACAAGCGGATCAAATGACGAAAGCTGCGCTTTTAGCCTCTGGCGTTTCGGAAGCCATGCACGCCACGGCCTACGGTTTGATCATGGCCATCCCGGCCCTCGTGATGTACTCCGTTTTGCAAAACCGTGTGAATCGCCTATCGGATGACATGACTCAAGCGGCGCTTCGAGTGTTCAACTTGCTCGGTTTTCACTATGACTCGGTTCCGTCGAAAAAATCGGCTGGCAGATAGGCGGAGTCCGTATGATTTCGTCAAATTCGCCTGGCCGTCGCGGCGGGAAAAAACGTCTGAACTTTGATCTCAACTTGGTCCCTTTTATCGACGTGCTCTCGACCTGTATATGCTTCTTGTTGGTGACGGCGGTTTTTTTGAATTTAGGATCTCTGCATGTCCGCCAAGCCGTGGGTGACGAGTCCGTATCCGAAGCGAAAAAAACCGGTTCGGTTCAGGTTTCCCTTGGGTCCGATGGAGATATTAAATTTTTCGTAGCCGATTTGCAGGGCATGGGCGGCCACAAAGAGACAACGATTGTTCGAGGAGAAAGCGGCACGATCTCATTCGCTAAAACAGAAAAGTGGATACAAAATTTTGCCAAGCGCTTTCCCCAGATCAAAACTGTTCTGATTATGCCAAATCCTAAATCGAAATACGATGATTTGATTCAGCTGATGGCCCAGTTCAAGCAGGTGTCCATGGATCAGATCGGCGTGACACCGCTATAGGAGTGAAAATGTTAGCTCAAGCCGGAATGATAGGAAAATCTCAATTGCGCCCTGGTAAGGGACGCAAGAAGAAGTCCGTTTTAACTTCGCTGATGCTGACATCACTGGTCGATGCCTTTTCAATCCTTGTGATCTTTCTAATCATGAATCATGCGACCAATCAGGAGAATTTGCCGATCGGGGAAAAGATTCAGCTGCCCGAGTCCGTGCAGAGTCAAATGATTCAAAATGGCGTCGTGGTTCGTATTGAAAATGGCGGCATTTGGGTGGAGGACAAGCCCGTGTCCCTTTCCGATCTAACCCTTCACCTTAAGAATCTACATGCACGTCCCGAGAGTCAGCAGGGCTTGATCGTTGTGGCGGATAAGAAGATGGACTATGCGGACCTGAACCCGGTGATCCTAGCGGGCTCGGCAGCTGGCTATACACAGTTTAAATTCGCCGTCGTGACAAAATAGAGCCTGACCTTAAGACCGTAGCCTTTGAAGCCGATATTTAGGCTATGAAAATCGTTTTGATTCTTCTCACATTGATACATGTATCGGCCTGGGCCCAGATGGATGAGCATCAGACCAAGGCTCTTCAGCAAACTCAAGACCTTCTTAAATCACCCGAAGAGCGAGAAAAATTCCTCAAGGAAGACCAGAAGGCGCGTGAGGTGGACAACAAGGTGAACGCATTGGTGGGTGGATCTGGCCAAAAGGAAGCCATCTATGGAGTGGCCGCAGACATCATGGCTAAAATCACGGCTGAGACCAATGGGGATACGGCCAAAATGCAAAAGCTTTTGGAGGAAGCTCAGAGCAATCCCGAAGCTTTTTATCAAAAGTACTTTGATGCCAGTCAGAAATCAAAAGTCCGAGATATCGCGACTGAAATTGAAAAGAGTGGTTCGTCGGCTGGGCCGCGCCACTAACTAACTGGCCTCGTCTTCTTTCTTTATCGCGGCTTTGCAGTCGTTAAGAGTCTGAAACTCCTCATAAAACAAAACCTGAATGTATTGGCGATCGCCCTTGGCGACGCATTTATTGTTGGAGAGATCGAGTTTAAAGGGGGCGCCATAGGCGCGGGCGACGAATCGGCGGGCCTTGGGGCCATCGAGTTTGGGCTCGGGACGTTCCTGAGCAAAAGCGGTGGTGGATATAGATAGTAAAACGGCGATGACTCCGAAAACGCGCGACCCCATTTGATGACCTCCCAAGTGTCTCTCTAGTCTTCCTGACCGAGTGCTAGAGTAGGCAAGTCCCGCGCCAGGCCGGCGTGAATTTTATTACGGCTATAGGACGCGGGGACAAAAATCGCCTAAGCGATCGGGTAAATCTTCTAAAATCGGCGGGCCGAAAGCCAATTGGGAATCGGGCGACCGTAGACCAAATCCACCAGTTTTTTCCCAGTGTGAAAGGCCATGCCGATCCCATGCGCCGTATACCCTCCTGCAAAATAGATCTGCGGATCGTCTGGGATCGATCCGACCATGGGTTCCCCATCGCGTGCAAACCCCATAATTCCCGCCCAGCGATGCGTGACGTGGGACTCTTTAAACTGCGGAAGGTACGTGCGGACAAAGTCATGCAAGGCCGCCTGGATGGGCTCGGTAATGTGGTCCGAGTAACCGACTTCAGTTTCCTTTTCGATTTGGCGAAAGCCCCCGATCAAAAGCTCGCCACTAGGCAATTGCCGAAAGTAGTCCAAATAGAAGTTGGCGTAACAAGGGGCATCCATAAAGCGTGGAACCGCCTTCATCATTAAGCATTGGCCTCGGGTTGGATAAATTTTGTCTTTAAACCAGGGGTGTAAAGTGGCCGAGTAGGCATTGAGATTTAGCAAGACCATGGGGGCTTCAAATTCACCTTGGTCGGTTTTAACGACGCGCATGTCCCCTTCCGCCACAATGGCACTCGCCTCACAGCCCTCTAAAATTTGCACATGAGCTTTCTCGGCCATTCTACCGACCAGAGCTGCTGGGTTAACACTTGCATCATCTAGGTAGCGAATTCCCCCGACAAAATTGACAGCTCCCACATTTTTTTTGATCGCTTGGCCGTCATAGACTTCGGTGCGAATTTCGAGTTTATTCATTATGTCGGCGACTTTTTTGAGTTCGGCAAACTCGTTATCTTGGGCGGCGAGTGAATAAGCCCCACTTTTTTCAAATTGCAATGAGTCCGGGTCGTCGCCGATGATTTCCTCTTGCAGAAGGCGAAGATTCTCTTGGGCGAATCGCCAAATTTCAGTGGCCTGCTCGAGGCCATGCTTGGTGATCATGCGGTTGAAATGTTCCACGGATCCACCAGTGATGAATCCCGCATTTCGGCCGCTGGCTCCAAAAGCCAGTCGCGATTTTTCGATGACAACGACGTTGAGACTGGGATCTTCTTTTTTCAGCCAGAAGGCCGTGGAAAGACCAGATATACCTGCACCTACAATGATAGCGTCGCAGGATCTACGCCCCACATTGCGGGAACGATCTAACCAAAACGATGTGCTCATATTTCCTCCAAGTCCAAATACATTTCCATGGCGGTGCAAACGCACGGTGGTTTTAGGCAACGGGTGCAGTTGTAATCCACGTTGTACCAATAGTGGGGGTGTTCCCCAACCGGTTTAAAGCCCAACTTTGTCAGATAGCGTGTCGATGAGTTATTGGGGCTCTCCATCCAAGAGTGGCAGACCACGCCCTTAGCTCCAATGGCCTTTAGGACCTCGAGCGAAGCCTGCGAGAGACGGGCCCCCCATCCTCCGCCGCGCAACTGGCTGGAAAGAAAGATCGATTGGAAATAGGCGGTTTTGGCTAAGGGGTGGGGCCACTTCTCCGGGTCCAATCCTTGGCCTTTCCCTCGCTCCCATTGCCCCGGAGGGTAAGAAATGCGAATCCCGAAGAGTTCACCCTTGGAATCCGTTAACACCATGGAGCACATAGCACCATTGAAGTCCGATTGTTTTAAGATCTGCTCAAGTTCCACGGCGCTGTAATAGCCGGCGCCGATTTCTTGGTCGGTGAAGGCTTTGACCGCAGGTAAGTCGCGAGCTGTCAGAGGCCGAATGTCCAAGGTAGACAAATCGTTCTTGTTCCGACAATCTCGAGATGAATGGGTCCAGGAGGTCATGTGAAATCCAAAAGCAAATCGAAAAACAAGCACCATGCCCGACGTAAAGCGAAAAAGCAAAAGCAGCGCCGTCGTAAGAAATAATGTAAAATCTCATTAGCAAAGCTGGCATTGGCTTTGAAAGCTATTCCTTCGTACGAATAGGTTGAAATGTATTTGAGCCCTTCGCCTCACGGCTGTGTGGCGTGTGAGCAGGTCTGAATTATTTGCGAGGGGAGCAGGAGAATAGCTTTGCACCGACGACTTACTCTAAGCCTCGTAATGCTCCTAGGCGGAGCCCTTCTTGTGGGGCTCCTGGTCGAAATTCGCCACGTTCCAGATTTTCAATCCGTATTGGCATCCCATTTGACCTCGCGGCGAGTTTTGGTCGACCGCAATGGTCGGATTTTAGGTACGACTTCGGCGGGGGTGGGCCCTCTCAGAATGTCCTGGCTTCCCATTGGGCAGGTCCCACGACCGACTCTTGAGGTCTTTGTGCAAGCGCAGGAGTCCCGTTTTTATTGGAATCCGGGTTTTGACCTGATTCGTCTGGCTGAAGAGGGCCTTCGACTGATGCTTGGTGGGCACCCCCACTCAGCCAATGGCATTGCCATGCAAGTCGTGGATCGCATTTATCCTTCGCCAAAGCGCAAAACTTTCGTGCAAAAGATCCATCAGTTGATTCGAGCAATCGCGTTGGAAGTTAAGTGGAGAAAGTCCCAGATTTTGACCGTCTACTTGAACACGTTCGAATTTCGTGGGCTGCAAGGATTGCCTTTGGTGGCCGAAGCGATTTTCGACAAGTCGGTGACCCGCCTCGCGCCGGCAGAGGGCGCATTGTTGGCGGCCGCCTCCGCCCGACCGGGCCGGTCTCTGGTGGAACTGACGGACCTGGCCTGCCAGTTATTGACGGATGTTGGGCGGGCGGAGGAGTGTGGCGCGCTCGATTCGGACCGTATGGCTCGACTTGAGCAATCTTTTCGAATGAGCCCGATTCATCGGCCAGCTCCCTTCAATTCGCGCTGGGAAAAAACGGTCCCGGCGGATTCACCAAACACCTTGTTGGCGGTTCTTGATCGCGAGCTGCAGTGGATGCTGTCAAATTTGTTAAAGATGGATTCGCCGGGCTTAGTCGACGCGCGCGCGGTTTTGATCGACAATACATCGGGAGAAATTCGAGCTCTCATCGAACCCGAGAAACAAGAAGGTCAACGGATTCGCACGTCCATGATCATTCTTCCATTTCTGTGCGCGCGGGCGCTCGACGCTCGATTGATCACTCCGAACACCCGGGTTCGCCACACCGCCGGACTTTCCTTCGCAGAGGCCTGTACCTCTGAGGATGAGCGAACGGCTTGGGAGTTGGCTGACCTTTTGGGCAAAGACGCTTTGTTGTCGATCATGCGACAATTGTCGTTGATCGATCCGGGTAAGGCTCGTGACTTGGGACCGAGTCTTGGTGATGGAGGGTTTGAAACGGATTTTATCGCAATGGCCAACGCCTACCGAACTCTAGTGAACGAGGGGGTTTGGTCCCCAACACGTTGGCGGAGTGACGAGCTATCGGAGGAAGCGTCGGCCCGGGTGATCTCTCCCCAGGCGACTTACATAATCAATTCTTGGACGCAGCGAAAAGACAATCGATCCTTCGTTCGCTTCGCTACCTCCACCGAGGGGACTTGGGCGGTCGGGTTTACATCGCGTTATACTTTGGCCATTTGGGCCCACGCGCCAGTCGAAGAGCTGGCGGCCGCATGGCACAAATCGGTTGAAAAATTAAATCTCGAGGACGATGTCCTATTTCAGCCGAGACCAGAAGGGTTGATAGAGGTGACCCATCAGACTGAAAAAAGATGGTTTTTGGCGGGCACCGAGACCATCCAGCAAAATTCGATTAAGGAACGGATCTCTTACCCTCGCGAGCGTATGACAATCGAAGTCGATTCTCCAGCCGAGAGAATTTATCTGCAAGTGTCGAGGACGACCTCCACCGAGCATTTATTTATGGATCAGAAATGGCTCGGCCTGGCCCAGGCGCGGGTGGCATGGCCGGTGGAGGCTGGGGCCCACATCCTTGAGCTACGCGACGCCACAGGAGAAATTCGAGAACGGGTGCGTTTCGAAGTGCGCATACGCTAATCCCGTGTTAGGCCTGTGTCTCAATGAAACTGACCAAAAGTAACTCATTCGTGATTGAAAATGTCGCCGTGTGGACCCCCCAATACACTCAGCCTTCGACCAGTTTATGGATTGAGGAGGGCGCTTTTCGGGGTTTTGGCGCCGATTCTTCCTCTACCCAAGTGATGCGATTCAACGCTAGCGGAAAAGTTTTGATCCCGTCGGGTATCGATGCACAAACCCATTTACGAGTGCCCGGGCAAGCGCACAAGGAGACTCCTGAGACCGGTTTAACCGCCGCCTTACGAGGTGGTTACGCGGCCGTCTTGACCATGCCGAACACTCAGCCCACCATCGATTCAGTCGAGGTTTTAGAGAAGGGGCGGCAGGAAGTGGCTCCCTTCGAAGAGCGATTCGGCGTTAAAGTACTTTGGACAGCCGCGATCACTCGCAGCTTGAATTCCAATGAGATGACCCCCTATGAAGAATTGGCGAAGGCCGGGGTCAGAGCCTTTACCAACGATGGTTTGGGCGTCATGTCCGATCAGGTCATGGAGCAAGCTTTTTCCCGTCTTGAAATGTTAAATGTTCCACTTTTGCAGCATGCGGAGTTCTTGGGACATGCGGGGAGTCTGGCGCCCGGATCGATTCAAAAGAAAGTCGGGGCCAAGCCTTACCCCGATGAGCCCGAATGGCAAATGGTGGAGAGGGATTTGCGTGAACTTCGTCGTCATCCCGACGCGCGCTACCACGTACTTCATGTTTCGAGTCGCAGAACTCTTGACCTCATTCGGATGGCCAAAAAAGAAGGCCTACGTGTCACGGCTGAAGTGACGCCCCATCATTTGTTCTTCAACACGGAGACCATTTCGCCCGATAACACTTCGTTCAAAATGAATCCTCCGATTCGCTCGCCCGAGGATCAGCAGGCTCTGTGGGAAGCCTTGGCCGATGGAACCTTGGACTTTGTATCGACAGATCACGCGCCTCACGAAGCGAGCATGAAGAAGGGGCCGTTTGATCAAGTGGCCTTCGGAACCCTTGGCCTTGAAACCACGTTGCGGGTTTTACTCTATGGAGTGCAAAGAGGGTTGATTTCTCAAACGCGCTTAGTTCAGGTTTTTAGCTCGGAGCCGGCTCGATTTTTGGGCCTTCCACCGGCCTACGGCGATTGGCACACAGGGGAGGAATTTCACGCGGTGCTGCTCAATGCCGAAAGCCCTGCGCAGCCTTACACGGAGGCGGAAATCTCAAGTTTATCCAAAAACAGCTGTTTTACCGGCTGTGCGCTTCCAGGCAAGATTGTGGGTGCGTTCCACGGGTCTCGTGTGTTTCAATTTTAGTATGATATCTTGGGTTTTCCTCGTATTGGTCTCGATCTTCGCGTCGGCGCAAGAAAAGGACTTTTCTTCGTGGCGAAAGTTCACTCAAGCGAGTCTTGAGGCCGAAACCACTGGGTATGCTCCAGGTTCGACCGGTGCGGCGGGATTTCATATTACGTTGGTGGACAAGTGGCACACCTACTGGGTCAACCCAGGCGATTCAGGAAGTGCTATCCATTTTGATTTTAAACCTTCGCCGGGTGTCACGGTAAAATCCGTTGGGCATCCTCTGCCCGGCCGAGAGTTGGCGGCAGGCCTTATTTCTTTTGCCTATTCCCACGAAGTTTTGTTCCCAATAGAGTTGGAGATTTCTCCACAGGCTCGCATCGGGTCGGTTGAACATCTTGAGGTGGACGCGGAGTGGTTGGTCTGTGACGAAGTCTGCATCCCAGCCATCGAGACTTTTAGACTGGATTTGCCGATCTCTAAGCTGGAAGACATACAACCCGGTCCTCAATTCGCTAAATTTCAAGAGGCTCGGCGTGCGATGCCGACTAAGGCGGTCGTGCAGGCTCGTTATGAATGGAAGGGCGACAAAGCCAGTCTGAGGGTGCCCGATTGGAATTCCGCTTGGGAATTCGTCGACTTTTTTCCGTTTCGTGGCAGTGGATTAAAAAATGATCGGCCTTCGGCGCGGGTCGAAGCCGGCGAACTGTTTCTCACGTTCGACAAAGGATCTTCGCCGCCCAAGGCGGAGGAACGGGTGGGAGTGCTTTTGATTCGAGACCCCTCATCGAATCTGATTCATGGGTTCGAGTATGGGGAATCGGGCTGGCAGTTTTCTAGGGTGGATGGGGCCGCGGGTGAGACTTCCAAAAATCAGCTATTGTGGATGTTGATCTCGGCATTTTTGGGTGGGTTGATTTTAAATCTTATGCCTTGTGTATTTCCGATCCTGTCGATGAAACTATTGAGTCTTCTAAAAGTCTCGGCAGGACACGAATCTGAAATTCGGCGCAACAACTTGGCCTACGTTCTGGGTGTGATGGTGACCTTCCTCACCGTGGCGTTGGTGCTCTCAGGATTACGCAACGCCGGGGCTTCGGTGGGCTGGGGATTTCAGTTGCAGTCGCCGGTTTTTCTTGCGGGTTTGATTTGGTTGTTTGTGGTTCTGACACTGAATCTGCTGGGTTATTTTGAACTTAGTTTTGCCTTCGCCAATGCGGGACATAGGCTTACCCGCATCGGTGGCGTGACGGGATCCTTTTTCACCGGTGTTTTGGCGGTTGTGGTGGCCTCGCCGTGTACGGCTCCCTTTATGGGAGTGGCCGTAGGTTTTGGCCTGTCTCAATCCACGGCGACTTTAGTGGGAATCTTTCTATCCCTTGGTTTTGGACTCGCCTTTCCCTACGCCCTCTTTGTGATTTATCCGGGCTTTCAGCGCTTCTTGCCTAAGCCGGGAGCATGGATGGATACGATAAAAAAGGTGATGTCAGCCCCGATGATTCTTACGATCTTATGGTTGGCATGGGTACTCCATGGAGTCGCGGGGGCCCCTGGTGTGGGGATAGTCTCGGTTGGTGCGATCGTGATTTTGACCGTGATCTTAATCGGACCGAAGTTCAAGAGCCGAATGGCCATGCTGCTTTTTGTTCTAGTCAGTTTAGGAATTGTCTTAGATCGTGTGGCCAGCAGTTCCAACGAAGTCAGCCAAGTCTCCGATGAAAACTGGAAGCCCTATACCGAAGCGCTGATGAGCCAGATTGAAGGGCGAAGTGCCTTTGTCAACATGACGGCGGATTGGTGTTTGTCTTGTAAGGTCAATGAGCGACTGGTCTTTAGCGATCCTGAAGTTTTGGAAGCTTTTCGTCGCAATGAAGTGACTTTGGTGAAGGGCGATTGGACCCGAAGAAATCCTGCGATTACCAAATTCTTATCCAAATACAACCGGGTGGGGGTGCCTTTTTACGTTATTTTCTCACCGCGCAATCCAAGCGGTCGTGTCTTGCCTGAGGTCCTAACCAAAAGTATTCTTTTGGACCTGATCGCTGAAGAATTTCCCTCGCAAGGAGGTTAAGTGTGCGCTTAGTTCTGGGTTTTTTCTTTTTGATTGCTAGTCAGCTGGCTTTGGCGGCTACACCTAAGACGGGTGGGGCGGCGCCCGATTTCTCCTTAAAAGGTGTGGACGGCCAGACATATAAACTCAGTTCATTTAAGGGCAAGACCGTCGTGTTAGAGTGGTTCAACAAAGATTGCCCCTACGTCCGCAAATTCTACGATTCTAAAACGATGCAAGGATTGCAGAAAGAGTACACCGGTAAGGGGATTGTTTGGCTCTCGATCGTGTCATCTGCGCCCGGCAAAGAGGGCGCGTTGGATGAGGCCTCAGGTTCAAAAACTGTGGCCTCTTTCGGAATGGGATCGACCGCATTGTTGCTCGACCCGAATGGCGAGGTGGGCAAGTCCTACGGAGCTAAGACTACGCCCCATATGTATGTGATCGACAAGGCGGGGAATCTAGTTTACCAAGGCGCGATTGACGACCGCCCCTCGGCCACCCAAAAGAGTTTGGCCGGGGCCCAAAACTATGTTCGCATGGCACTTAATTCTTTGGAAAAAGGCGAAGCGATTAAAAACAGCTCCACGCCACCCTACGGGTGCAGCGTCAAATACTAAAAGTTCATCAGCGGATTTGGCCGGTGCCGGTGATCACCCAGCGCAGTGACGTGAGGGCTTCCAGACCGACGGGCCCGCGCACGTGCAACTTTTGCGTGGAGATCCCGAGTTCTCCGCCCAGGCCAAATTCGAAACCATCGGTAAAACGGGTTGAGGCATTCCAATACACGCAGGCGGCGTCGACTTCGGCCTGGAACTTTTCTGCGGCGGCCTGGTTGTGAGTCACAATCACTTCTGAATGTCGACTGCCATGGGTTTCGATGTGCGAGATTGCCTCTTCGAGAGATTTTACGACACGACAGTTGATTTTCATGTCCAGATATTCCGTGTCCCAATTCTTCGGCTTCGCAAGGTGAACATTTGGCCGACCTTTTAGGATTTTCCTGGTGATCGGGCAGGTGTACCAGGTGACTTCGTTGGCACTGAGTTTTTCATAGGCTTTGGGGATAAATCGATCCTTAACAGTCTCATGGACTAACACGGTCTCCAGAGAATTGCAGACACCGGGTCTTTGCGTTTTGCCATTGTCGACAATTCTAAGTGCCATCTCAAGGTCGGCCTCGGCGTCGACGTAAGCGTGGCACAGGCCTCGATCATTTTTAATAATGGGAATGTGGGAGTTCTTGACGACAAATTCGATTAGCTTGTCACCGCCTCGTGGGACCACGATGTCGATAAACTCCCGTCGCTTTAGTAATTCATGTACTAATTTTCGATCCGGATTTGTGATTCCCCACAATGCGTGGGTGGGCAAGCCCTCTTTTTGTAATCGGTGGGACATCAGCTGATAAAGAGCCTTATTCGTGTTCCGGGCTTCCTTTCCGCCGCGCAAGACAATCACATTGGCTGATTTTATTGCGAGGCCAAAACATTCGATCCCCACGTTGGGCCGGGATTCATAAATCATCAAGATGACACCGAGAGGAGCACGAATGCGCTCCAGCAAAAGACCATTGCTGAGTCGGCGTTGGTCGCCACCTTGCATGAGAGGATCTGGCAATCGGGCGATTTGGCGTAAAGATTCCTCCATACCCTGTAAACGTAACTGATTGAGCGTCAGTCGGTCGCGAAAGGCCGACGGTGTCTTTGTCGGCAGACTCTTCAGGTCCTT
Source organism: Bdellovibrionales bacterium (assembly GCA_050250515.1). Lineage (GTDB taxonomy): Bacteria > Bdellovibrionota > Bdellovibrionia > Bdellovibrionales > UBA1609 > JALHOQ01. The sequence continues at coordinate 33,702 of JBFWON010000026.1, forward strand.
CGCGTTGGCTCGCAAGATGCTGGGTGCCGACTTGATTAAGTCATCGGCCAGGTGGTCCAACAGGCGATTTCGAGTTTGAATCGGGCAAGCCCGCATCTGTTGGGCCGCAAGTTTCAATTTGGGAAGCGTCTTCAGATCATTCATGGCTTCCCTCCGATTCTTGTCCCCACGATTTCGTCACGTTCCACCCGCATAAGGATATTTTTTATGTCACCGCGAACTAACCAGGTGGGAATTTGGTGGCGGGTGGCGAGGCGCGCGGCCAAGAGTTTGGAAAGCATTCCGCCCGTTCCGAGTTGCGATCTACCGCGCAGCCCGGGTTGCTTGAGAAGGGAAGGTTTCACTTCGTTCAGGTGATGAATCAACCGAGCTTTAGAATCCCGATTCGGATCCCGATCATAGTATCCATCCACATCGGTAAGGATCACGAGCCGCGTGGCACTTGTGTGAATGGCAATCCTGGCCGCGAGCGAGTCATTGTCGCCAAATTGGATTTCTTCTGTAGCGATGGTGTCGTTCTCATTCACGATGGGAATGTAATTCCAGTCCAGAAGTCTCTCCACGGTTTCTTGAAAATTGCGGCGTCGGGCTCGGTTCGCTAGATCGTCGTAGGTCAAAAGTATTTGGGCTGCTCTTTGGCCCCCTGCTCTTAAAGCTGTATTGTAGAGATCCATAACCAGCGGCTGGCCAAGGGCACTCAGCGCCTGTTTCTCGGAAAGGGACGTCGTTCGTCTTAGACGTCGAGTTCGAAGCCGTGCTAGGCCAATAGCCCCAGAGCTCACCCAAATAAACTCGATTCCTTGGTACCGCTTAAGATGGAGAACCTGCTTCATCCAAGATTTGGCAAGGGAGAGCCCCCCCTGACAAACCATATTGCTTCCCGCTTTGACGACCCATCTTTCATTTTTTTGCATAACTTTTATTCTAGAGACAGGTCACTTTCCTCGCAACCAATCCGAGAGGACGGTCCGGCCGTCTAAATCTGTCGGAAAGAGTGACAGATTTGTCCTAGATTCGAGGGGGATCTCTTCTTTGGTCTAGGTGGGTCCGATAGGTAGGTATGGTGAAAAGGATTTTCGCCGTGCTGTCTCTGACCGTGTGCCTCGCGGGATGTAAAGGCGGTTCGTCAGACTCATCCGGCCCCAATATTCAAGCGGCCAACAGTGCAGGAATCTTCTCAGATCAAGTGAGTGACTTTGTCGTCCGAGTTTATTACGAGTCGGGGGCGGATCCCTACGTGGGAAATCTTGGGACATCTTCTAATGCCGTCTGGTCCTTGACGAAGATCAGCTTCGAAAATCTTTTTCATCATCACGTCGGCCGTCGGGTTTACACGCCAGTCAACTTGGCCCAAATGATCGCACTTGGAGCTAAGGGTAAATCCCAATGGACGCGCGCTGATTTACTGACACTGATGGAGGCCCAGGCGCCTGCCTTGTTTGAAGCAGGCTCGGCCAATTTATCTGTATTTTTTTTGAAACGCACTTTCGCTGACGACCCGGGAGCATTGGTTGTTCACTTTCCGGGCGATCGCGCCATTTTCATCTTTAAGGATGTCATCGTCGGCTTGGGTGGGGACGCAATCACCCAGCGCTACATCGAGCAAGCGGCTGTCGTACATGGACTTGGTCACGCGGCGGGTTTGGTTAATAATGGTTTACCAATGGTTTCGAATCACGAAGATCCTTCTCACCCGGGGCATGCTTCGGATACAGCGGACGTTATGCATTTTTCCGTCGGCTCAGCGGCAGGAGCCCTTGCGGCTCAGAGCCAGAACGTGGCAACAGGTGCGCTCAATCTCTTCGGTGCAGCCAGCCTGGCCGACGCCCAGGCGTTTCATCCGTAATTCCTAGAACAATAGCTGCTTCATACAAAATACGGAGCCACCGCCCTTAATAAATTCGCCCGTTTCGACTTCAATGACCTTAAGACCAATTTCCCGAAGGTGATTTTGAAAGTGGGTTGAGCCCTTCTGTAAGACGACGGTGTGACCACCAATAGCTGTGGCATTGCCGGCAAAGCATAAGCGGGCCTCGGCTTCGTCAATTTCGATAAGGCGTGGAAATTGCGCTCGTAGAATTTCTTGGCTTGGCTGATCAAAGGCCTTGGGTAGATAGGCGGCCGTATCGGCACCCAATACTACAAAGCAAGTGTCGAGATGATAGTAATTGGCGTCGACCAGCTTGAGCGGGTGAATCGTCAGTCCGAACTGATCACGCAGAATCTCGTAGGCCTTCGGATCGGTTCGAAATCCGTGACCCCCAAAGATTTCGCCGGTGCCGTAATTCCAAATCGCGTCGCCAGCCCCTTCAAAATCACAATCAACAATTGAGAAAGTTGCGAATCCACGCTTCTTCGCCCAATTGTTCAGGTGAGCCACTTCACCTCGGCGAACAGGCGAATGCATCCGACTCAGCACGATTACTCTTTCTCCATGGGCGGTTACTACAGGTAACGTTTGATGGCACAGTAGACCATGTCGGGTAATTCGGGATCCCCATTGACCACCTCAACACTCAGTCCCATTTGAGTGAATACACCATGCAAGTTCCGCCATTGGTCGAGCGCTTTTTGGCTATCGACGGTTTGCAAATTTCCCTCTGAATCCAACATGTAGGGATTAATGGCGTACTCGATACGGTAACCGTTCGGGTTCACCATCAGTACGGAGGTCGGCCAGTTATATTGAACACCCATTGTGATCCCCTGGAAGAATGGTTGTCGACCATGTTCCCATGCCCTAAGCTGAGTAGCAAGTTTCTCACGGAGGGGAATAATCCAATGCAACGAATGGCCTGTCTTATTATCTCTTTATTGTCACCGTTTGTTTGGGCAGATCGAGTGCCGAGGCACTTTGAGGTCACGCCTCAGCAGATACAGAACATGATCCAAGTGAATCAGCAGGCGCTGCCTCTGGCGGAGCCATCGGTCACGCCGATTCGTCCCTTTTCCGATTTGGAAAAGGCCGGCTACCTTTTTATGAGTTCTGATACGGAATTTGATTCGGCGGAAGCGAAAAAGCTATTCGCCAAACATCTTCCCGCCGATGTAACTCTTGTGATCTTCACTTCACCAGGCTCTAATCCGGATTCAATCAAGCGTCCCTACCGGGGCCTCATCGACGACGCCCGCTTGAAGGTCGTCGAGATCAGCAATGCACGCAGTGGATTCTGGGCCCGCGATGGTCTGCCAGTTCCTACGTGGGTGGACTCGCAGAACTTGGGACTGGTTGACGCTCGATACTACCATGGATTTGAACCGGATCAGGTTGTGGCGAGATGGTTTCAGGCCCCTCTCAACCGAATCGGTTATTATTTCGAGGGTGGAAACTTCATGACCAATGACGTTGGAGACTGCATCACCGTCGACAATCAACGAAGTAGCAACATTCCCACTCGCATTTTTCAAGAGCAGTATGGCTGTCAAAAAATCGTTCGCCTGCCCTATGAAAAAGGCATTGGTCACGTCGATGAGTCAGTTCGCTTTATTGCCTCTCGAGCGGTGATGACCGATTCAAGACAATATAAAACCATTCTTGAGCGCGAAGGCTACCAGGTCACATTGCTCCCGCGTCCGAACCGGACGATGGAGACCTATATCAATTCGCTTTTGGTCAATGGAACTATGTATGTTCCGGTCTATAGCGAACGACAAGATCAGGCGGCCATTCAGGCCTATGAAAATGCCGGTTTCAGAGCCGTGCCAGTGGAGTCTTCAGTTCTGTCGAATGACGGGCAAGGATCTCTTCACTGCATAACCATGACGTATCCGCCGGTACCATTTGCAAGACTACTTGAGTCCTTGGGTGGCCGCGAACTCTAACAAATTTTAATTAATGTAATTTGGATCTATTCGACGGTGCTTCCATCGCGCCGTCGATGAGGTCAGGCAGCCAATCCATGATCGCTGGGGCCGAAAATCCCAAGGCCTTAGCCGCCGAACAATCCAAACCAAAATGGTCGTCGGGCGAATAGGGCGAACGATTCGAGTCCGTCGGACGGTCGACTAAGATCGCTTTTTTGCCAGTTTGAGATGAAATGGCGCGAATCAAATCATTTAATTTTATCGGCTTTGGTGACGCCACATTGAGTGGCCCCGCAAAATTTTGGGTCATCGACCAGCGGAGAAATCGACAGGCATCCTCGGCGTGAATCATTGAAATCACAGCCTCCAAATTGGGAATGAACAGCGGCTGTCCGTGCTGGATTCTCTCCACATGAAACTCGAGCCTTCGGGTGTAATCGTCGGGTCCCAAAATAAAGGGGAAGCGCACGCACACCACAGGAAATTTTGCTTCTGTCATAAACACAGATTCGGCCCGGCGCTTACCATCTTGATAGGAAGTGGGCTGTCCGGCAGTAACCGAAGGGATCGATTGTCTGGCCCAAGTCCGAGGGTCAAAATCACTCTCGCGCAAGGCAGCCCCATAGTCGTAAACGGAAGCCGTTGAAATAAAAATGTAACGTCCCACGTTCCGAAAAAATCGAGTGGCACTAAGGGCATCACGCTCATTGTAACAGGCGAAGTCCACAATCACGTCCCAATCCAGATCGATATGGGTGCTACCAGGATGGGCGCGGTCGCCCTTGTAGACCGCCGCGTTCTTGACGTGGGCCACCTGACCCGTTCGATTCAAAATCGAGAGGTCCATTTCTTTCGATCGATCGAGATCCGTACTCAATCGAAGTCCGACAAATCGATTGCCACCGATCACTAATACTTTCATCCCTTGAGCTCCTGTAGGACCAGACCGCGCACCGTTGGTTCTAAGATCGGATCCACCTTGTGATCGAGCCCTGGTATCACCCGAAACTCTCCGCTGAGGCCGGACTGCAAAAGTTCGGCGTGGGCTTGTTTGGAGCTTTGGATGGGAATGCGCTCGTCCTGGTCTCCGTGCAGTCCATAAATCTTGACCTTGTCCAAGCCCTTGTACGGTTCGGGCGGATATCCGCTGCCCATCGCGATGATCGCTCGAACACTTGGTAAGACCTGAGCAATAAATGGAGCCAAGTAACCGCCTTGTGAGAATCCGACCAGGACGACCGGTCCATCGCCCACGAGTTGGCGAATCATCTCTGCCACCTTTTGAGCTGTGTCGTCGGGACTTACGATCATTAAATCCCGGGATGTATCGCGGAAATACCACGAGTAAGCCTCAACGAATCCCGTGGCCTTCCAGATGGGTACGGGGAAGGGGCCATTGATGGCGAGCACCTGAAATGGCAATTCGGCCTCGAGCCATCCCAATCTCTTAGCCATTGATTGGGCGTGGTCCTGATACCCATGCAGAAGTACAGCCGTACCACGGTCCGCCGGCCCTCTAAGGAGGTAGCGTACAGGGATGGTAAAATTCATTGGAAGCGAAGGCCATTGGTGCATTAAGAAACAGAGCATAAAACGAAGCCGGCCATTGCGCTTTACTTTATGCTGTGTTCCTTGAGGGAAAACCATGATTCACGTCGCCAATGTCGCCAAAAACTATGGCAATAAGGTCTTGTACCGCAATGCCTCGTTTCAGTTGAACCCGGGAGAGAAAGCCGGACTCGTGGGCCCTAATGGGGCCGGCAAGACGACCATTTTTCGAATTTTGATGGGGCAAGAGGGCGTGGAGTCAGGCCAGGTGTCCAAGCCCGATCGGCTGGTCATGGGCTATTTCTCGCAAAATATCGAAGAGATGAAGGGTCTCCCCGTTATAGAGGAAGTGAAGGCGGCGGCCGGGGCCGTGGCTGACCTGCAAAAGGAAGTCGTGGCCCTTGAAGCCAAGTTGGCCGAACCCATGGACGATGACGAGATGGCGCGGGTGCTTGAGCGCTATGGGGAAGTCCAATCGGAATTCGAGCGTCTCGGTGGCTATGACTTAGAGGCCCGCGCGGCTGAAATTATCACGGGACTGGGATTTCATCCCGACGACCATCATCGCGACACGGGTACATTTAGCGGCGGTTGGAAAATGCGGATCGCCCTCGCTAAAATTTTGATTTTGAATCCCGATGTGCTTTTGATGGACGAGCCAACGAACCATTTGGACCTTGAATCGATCGTTTGGCTTGAGGAATGGCTGCGTACCTTCAAAGGGTCATTGTTAATGACCAGCCATGATCGGGATTTTATGAACCGATTGGTTAGCAAAATTGTCGAAGTCGCCAATCAAACGGTGACGGTCTATTCTGGCAACTATGACTTCTATGAGCGGGAGCGCGAAATACGTCGTGAGCAATTGATCGCAGCCGCAAAACGTCAGGACGACATGCTGGCCAAAGAAGAGGAGTTCATTGCTCGCTTTGCCGCGCGCGCATCGCACGCAGCTCAGGTCCAGTCCCGCGTGAAGAAGCTCGAAAAAATCGATCGGATTGAAATTCCTCCCGAAGAAAAGGCCATTCATTTTGAATGGCCCGAACCTCCCCGCGGTGGCGATGAAGTCGTCAAGTTTGAGAATCTGGGTAAGACATGGGTGGCCTCTGACGGTCGCCGAGTGGAAGTCTTTAAAGGGGCCAATGCCTTGGTCAAGCGCATGGACCGCGTGGCGGTGGTTGGTGTGAACGGCGCAGGTAAATCGACTTTATTAAAAATTATCGCCGGCGAGACAGAGCCGACCGAAGGCACGGCGAATATAGGGACAAGCATTGAGGTAGGGTATTTTAGTCAAAATTCCTTGGATGTATTGGATGCCAATTCCACCGTTGTGGAAGAGGTTCATTCGCGCTTTCCGACAGCGTCTCTTGGCTACATTCGAAATCTACTCGGGGCCTTTAAATTTTCCGGCGATGAAGTGGAAAAAAAGATCTCCGTTCTCTCCGGCGGCGAGAAGTCTCGGGTGGTGCTGGCCACCATCTTGGCGCGACCAGTGAACCTTCTGATTCTGGACGAGCCGACCAACCATTTGGACATTCAATCCCGAGAAGTCTTACTCGACGCTGTAGTGCGCTTTCCCGGCACCGTGATGATCGTAAGCCATGATCGCCATTTCTTGCGCAAAATGACCACCCGAGTGTTCCGCTTGGATCGTCATGAACTGACCGTTTATGATGGCACCTGGGACTACTATCTAGAAAAGACGGCCAGTCACGTAATCTAAAAGTTAACTAGAACAATCTTTTATTCAATGGATGTTAACGATCTTCCTGCGTTAGTCTGGCGCGCAACCGTAGGAGGGTTTATGAGAATTTTGAACTTACACAATCGGGCCCAAATCGCCCACCAAGTTCGCACGAAAGGCTATCATCACATCACTCGGAGGGAGCTTTGGGCTTTGTCGAAGAGCGCGTTACGCGCTTGAGAACCTTAGACAACGTTACAACTGCATGCCAGAGGATCCGCATCTCTTTACGGGTGAGGGCGAGCGCTTTAGGCGTTACGGGCGACTTCTGCTCGATCCAACGTCGGGTGTATTTGGTTTTTTCGAACATGATGTCTTTTTTCAAGCTAAAGAATTCGATGTCCTTTACGGGGATATCCAGCGCAAATTTGCGCCGATGACTTCGTCAGAGTTGGAGAATCCTTTTCTCCAACAATTGGTTCTACAGAGCTTTGCTACGCTCCCCATTCAAGATCGATCGCAAGCCTTCGAAATCAGCGTTCATATGATTCGCATCCAAGCCACTCCTGGTGAGTTGCAAGGCCGCCCGGCCCCTGAGGGCATTCATCGCGATGGTTACCACTTTGGCTCGATTCATTTGATGAGCCGGGTGAATGTGGCGGGAGCGATCAATCAGATCTATGACTTGGACCAATGCTTGATCGAACACACCACGCTAGAAACACCGATGGACTCGATCTTTTTTGACGACGCGGCTATTTTTCACGGCGTCTCGCCCTTTCAGCAGGCGGATGAGACCCGATCCGCCACTCGGGACATGTTGATTCTCTTGTATCAGCCATTGGCAGAGTCTCCCCAACGGCAAGGTCGACGGCTGATCCCGCTTGGGAATTTAGCCGAAGGTTACGAGGATTTGGGTGCCTTGGGAAGTTGAGTCGATTTTCAGCTTCCATCCATATGTATCAGTCAAAGCCATTACCCAGGCGAGGCCAAGGCCTGTTCCTCGCTCAGCCACCTTGGGCCCACGATTAAAGGGAGTGCCTAGGTTTTCCAAGACTGTTGTCGGAAGACCTGGGCCCGAATCTAAAACTTCAAGCCGCTGTTCTAAGACTCGCAATTTAATGCGTGATTCAACCGGGCTGTATTTAATGGCATTCGTGACAAGATTCGCCACCAACTGTTGCAGGTGCTCGGGTAGAGCAAAAACCGTAAACTCACCGTGTATTTCAGTGTCTAGTCGTCTTTGCATCTCGGGCGGCAGTTGGGTCAAAAAATTTCGGCAAAAGCTGGCAAACTTAATGGCGTGAATTTCACTTGGCTTTTCCGGTGCACTCGCCAGCACGCTCCACTGAAGATATTGATCAATTGTGCGGGCTAAAGTTCGAACGTCGTTTGTGGCTTGCTTGGCCAATTCTAAGGCGGCGCTTAGGTCATTGGTTCTTGCGATTTCATCCATACGAGTCTGAATCACCGCTAACGGCGTTTTAAGCTCATGAGTTAAAATGGCCACCTGAGCGTGAAAAGTTCGCGTGTGGCTTTCTAGTTTTTCGAGAAAGTTGGCGATCTCGGCGCATAGGAGTTCAAATTCATCCCGCTTTTGGTCAGAGGATTTGCCGAGCCTGCTCATTTCGGGGCCGATAATGAAGCTCGTCAGAGGCCGTCCTAGTTTTTGATCCAGTTGACTGGACATGGATGCGAGTTCCAGAGTCAGCCGGTGCAATGGTGCAAAGAGAAGGCGTGAGCTGACCATCGCGGCCGCTACCAAAATGGAGCAGATCACCAGCAATACACCGGCGAATCTCATATTCAAAATCGAAAGGGTGCTGATCAAGCGCGGACCCATGACGGTGCCGACTTGAATGACCAGGGATCGACTTCTAATATTAAGAATACGAACATGGCGGCCATTGATAGAATAAGTTTGAAACCGTTCATCCGGGTTGAACTTTAATGGCATCTCGCGGCCGGTGAGGTTTTGCGCCAAGATGTTTCCAGACA
>JBFWON010000027.1:0-42285 GCA_050250515.1 Bdellovibrionales bacterium
GGTGTAGAGAACATCCTCGGCACGAAGAGCCCGTCCATTATGAAACTTAAGATCAGGGCGCAAATCAAAAATCAGCGTTTTCCCTTTGCGGGTCCATTTTTCGGCGGCGTCGGGCTCAACTTTTAGACCATCTCCCACCCGCACCAATCCATTGAATATCAGGTCAGAGATGCGAATGCCCGTAGCATCCGTCGCAAACCGGGGATCGAGAGTCGCGGCATGGGCACTGAGCGCGACCACAAGGGTGTTGGTCGGTGGTCGGTAGGTATTGCGGCAGCCCAACACCGCTAAGATTAAGAAGAGGCTCAGCCCCCACCTTGTCATGGCTCCAGGGTTGCACGCTCCGTTTGACGAGTCTACAATTTTGAGTCTAAGGGGGCCACCATGTTCGTGATCTTTACATTACTTCTTGTTTGGAATTCGGTTTGGGCGCAAGACGACCTGACCGCGCGAATGGAAAAGGTTCTCCAGTCGTTTTCCAAATCCATACAAAAAGATCAGGTGGGTCTTGCTGTTCTGAATCCGGAGTCCCCCGAGAAACCGCTATATACATTAAGTGCCGAACGAGAATTGATTCCTGCCTCCGTGACTAAGCTCGTGACGGCAGCGGCCGTCATGCGGCGGTTTCCACCAGGTGGGAAACTGCAAACCACTTTGTGGAGCACGGCACCTCTTGAAAATGGAGTGCTAAAGGGTGATCTCATCCTAAAAGGGGGTGGGGATCCGGGTTTTGTGTCGGAAACCATGTGGTTTTTGGTCAATGAGCTCGTACGCTCGGATATCAGGAAGATTACGGGCAAGGTGATTGTGGATGATCGCGATTTTGATTCGGTTCGAACGGATTCCAGTCGCTCTCCGGAGCGGGTAGATCGCGCTTATGATGCGCCAATTGGCGCCATGTCTTTTAATTGGAACTCAATCAACATTTACATTCGGCCGGGCAAGACAGGTAAAGCTCCGATCGTTTATCTGGATCCGATTCCCAATGGTTACAAAATAACGAACAAAGCGAAGACGGTTTCCGGTAGCGGCAATGGATTGGCGGTTTCTCGCGAGGGCGAAAAAATTGTAGTGTCAGGAAAACTTGGAGCTAAATCAGACGAAGTGGTGTTTTACAAAAACATCGACGATCCGGCGGAGTGGTCGGCCCGCAGTCTCATCTTTTTTCTTAAACAGAGAGGGATTGAGATCGGCAAGGATTTTGCCCTTGGTTCCACGCCCGACAAAGCGCGTCTGCTGGCCAAGGCTGATTCAAAGCCTGTGCAACAATTGGTGGCCGATATGCTGAAGTTTTCCAACAACTACGTCGCCGAAATGCTAACGAAAGATTTGGCTATGATGAATGGAGAAAAACCTGCGACCCTAGATGGTGGGATGAAGATCATTAATAGCACTCTCGAAGAGATGGGTGTGCCGGCGGACCGATTCAAATTGATCAATCCTTCGGGACTCAGTCGAGAGAATCGCATGCGTCCTTTGGATCTGGCGCTAGTCTTGGTCAAAGGCTTTCAGCACTTTCCGACTTTTGCGGAGTATTTGAGTGCGCTGCCGCTGGCAGGAATCGATGGCACTCTTAAAAGCCGTATGAAGAATACTCCCGCTCAGGGGTGGGTGCGGGCCAAGACGGGTCTTTTAACGGGAGCGGTGGCGTTGGCCGGATTTGCGGGGCGCAAAGATGGATCGGTGCGAGCCTTTGCCTTTATTTTCAATGGCAAAGGTGAGCAAGGTGATTCGGCCCGTAAACTCTTTGATGCGCTGGCGGCGGAATTGGTTCAGTAGAGCACGGTTTTGTCCTTTGTCGCGTTGACGTCGGCCTGAACAGCCTGCTCCAATGGTAGCTATGCCTCGACTTCTTCTTTTTGCCACGACCTTTGTCCTGCTTGGATTTGCTGTCGCCGGGTCTTCGCTTCCCCAGTACCTTTCTCCTGATGATGGCGTTGTGACCAATTCAGAAGAGGAAAGCGCCACAGATGGCGAGATCGCCGATGCGGACGGTGAAGGTGAGGAGACCGTGGTCCCGCCCGAAGGCGAAGTGCCCCAGTTCACGCCACTCAACCCGAAATGGACCCCAACCGACTTTGCCAATCAGGTGAACGCGCTGGGGTGGAATGAGGCCTCCTTCAAAGCTCCCAAAGGTATGGAAGAGCGCGTTCAATTCTGGAAGGATATCTACACCAAGTACACCTCGAACCAAGGCTTGATTCACGATTCGATGTACGTCCATCTGGTTTATGAGATGGTGGATTTTCAAGACATCGATGTGAACGAGGCCATGACCAAACGACAAAAGGAGCGGGCTCGCCAAAAGCGTGTCGACGAAAGAAAAAAGGCCATTGCGGCTCGGCTGAAAAAGCTGCAGGTCATTTCGAATCCAGCGGACCTGACCGGCGAGGATCTGCGCTATTGGAAAATGTTTGAACGGGTCGATGACGCGAAAAAATTTAGCGAAGCCGCCGGTCGAAGACGTCTACGATTTCAGCTGGGTCAACGAGATATTTTTCTACGTGGGATTTATCAGTCCGGTCGATATCTGCGACAAATGGAAGAGATTTTTCGTGAGGAAGGTTTGCCGATTGAGCTAACTCGGCTGCCCTTTGTGGAGAGTTCCTTCAATCTAAAGGCACGCTCCCGAGTCGGGGCCAGCGGGATTTGGCAATTTATGAAGTCGACGGCGCGCATGTATATGCGCATGGACTCTAGTGCGGACCAGAGAAATGATCCCCTCAGAGCCACGCGGGCTGCTGCGAAAAAACTCAAGGACAATTATGCCATGTTGAGGAGCTGGCCGCTCGCCGTAACGGCATATAATCACGGACCGAGCGGGGTGAAGCGTCTAACTGAGAAGTTGGGCACAACAGATATAGTGGAATTGATCGACGTTCGCAAAGGTCGATTTGGTTTTGCTTCGGCCAGCTTCTTCGCCAGTTTTCTGGCGGCGATTGAAGTGGAGGCCCATGCGGACCGTCACTTCGGCATCATTGAAGTGATGGCGGAACTTCGGGGAACGGAGCTCGACTTAGATAAAGATCTTGGTGTGACCGAAATCTTAAAGTGGTTCAACGGCGACGAAGAAATCGCGCGCACCTACAACCCCCATATTGCCGAATTGGTATGGAAGGGTAAGCGGAAACTCTCCAAACGGCACTTCGTCCGTGTCCCACTTGCCACCCCTGGACAGCACGAAAAGATCAATTAGACTGTCAAGATCGCATTTTTTAATTTTGTCGCTCAGTGAGTTATCCTCTTGATTTGGGGTGCGCCGCACCTCATCTGGACTAGGACCGATTGATCTTAAATGTTTCGATTTCTCTCTCGGGGGAGAAGACCATGCGAAAATCAATCATCAAGCTCTTAGGTGTTCTATTTATGTCGATCGCGTTTTTGGTGGGCCTAGCTCTCACGGTTCTGGTTTTGGCCCTACCATCGGTGTCTTTTGCACAAGATTCCCTGACGGTCTTACGCGAAGGCAAAGGCCTGGCGGATCGCCGGGACAGTTTTCTCTATGGTGAAAATGGCAAATGGATTTTAGAAACTGTGGTCACTGGCAAAGATGGATGGCCGGAGATCCAGTCCAAAAAAATCTTTGACCGCTGGCCCATGGGGGCTCAGGTCCTAGGCGAGCGCAGCCGGTCGGCCCGCACGGCCCTTACTCATCGCCTCCCCACCCCCGACCGAGAACTTCGATCGAACCTGGGTTCTATTTGGGAGGCGACGGAAACCTGGTCCTGGGACTGGGAGGTTCGCTACGGCGATTGGGTGCGACAAAATGTCGACAAACATTTTATGGAGCGGTTCAACATTGCTACCGATTGCGCCGACGTGGCCATTTCACTTCGTTGGATTTTCGCTCGAATTCATAAGCTTCCCATGGTCAATCGAATTGGGGCGGGAGCCTGGTTCACCAACCGGTCTCTCCGGGCGGAGTGGGCGAATCTGCCGACCCATGCGGATTGGGAAAAGGACCAGCGTTTTCTCAAGGCTTTGGATTATCTCTTGGACCACGCGTACACGCACACTTTATTTGAAGACAGCTATCCCATACAGATCTCGCCGCAGTTTATCCTGCCCGGCGGTCACCACCTTACGCTTTTTGGTGAGTCCGGCCATACCAATTTTCTCAGTCAGGTGAGTCAATCCAATGATGAAGTCCCGGTGGTGACATTGAATGGAACGGTTCCGCGAGCGGTGCGAGAACTGGCCGAGTACATCTACATGGCTTACGCGGCCGTCCCTGACCAGTCGGCCATGCTGCGCATTCGGTGGCCGATTTTAGAGGTCGATCGCGCGGGATTGGTCGATTCTGTCAATATGCCGGGCTATTCGCTTGAGCAATTTGCGCCCGACTTTGTCCAGGCGCCGCGCACCCAGTTTTGGGAAGAGGTCTATCACCGCATCAATCCCAGTTTTGATCTACAAGTTCTTGGTATCAATGTTTTGAAGACGCTCGTAACACTGTTTCAGCAAAGAGTCCAAGTGGTCGAGGACGGATGGAAGGCTTGCCAAACCAGAGGTTGTGCGCCGGGCACGCCGGAGTGGGAGGCCTGGAGTACGCCTTCTCGCGATGGAAGGATTTTGGATACGATCGGTACCTACATTCTGGTTAGTTCTTGGATTGTCGATAAGACAGCTTTAGACACCGAATTGAATCGAGTGGTATTGGATCACGAAGGGCTTCCCCTTTCTCTTCGCCAATTGATCTGGGCTTGGCAGGAGGGTCTATTTTCATCGGATCCGAACGTTTCCCCGCGCCTGCGTTGGGGGGTTCACCCCGACGTTTTTGCCGAGCGAATTATGAATGAGACGACCTCGGCCCTGCAGGAGCGAGAATCCTGGGCGCAAAAGAACTTTCAATGTCAGGGTCCGGGATGTGAATGGGGATCTGTTTTGTATATTTCTGAATCGGGCGCCGCCGGCGACAAACGGTTGTGGGCGCAAGATTTAAAGCGCGCTCAGTACTGCGGAGTGTTTCCGGGGCCGGGCTGTGATGGACTGCGCCTGGCTTTAACCGCCCAGTCGCAATCTGTGGCTGGCCAGATTCACAGTCTATGGGATTGGTTAGATCAGTCCTTTCATTTTGTTTCGGATCCGCGCGTGCCTGAGGCGGTGAAGTGGAACGGAGCCACGGATCTGTTACAAGAAATCCCATTGCCAGCGGGACATGTTGCTCTCTCGGTCGATGATCAGTGGGCCTTCACGGATAATGGCGCGAAGTTCAGTCTGTTTTTGCCCGATGGGACGGAATGGACTCCCCCCAGCCAGCAAAAAATCTTGGGTGCCGATTTTTCCAAGCGCCAAGTTTTTCTGCAAACGGGGACCGAGTTGGTTGTTTTTGACCCTTCCCAGGCGAGCGAAGTGGCGCGAATGGATTTAGGTGAGACGCCAATCGAGGCGCGCGGTCATGGAAATTTTATTTTTGCCCAAAGCTTGACGCGAAAATACTGGATCGCCCGAGAAAGCGGGGGCCTTACTGTTCGGCAAATTTGGGAAGGGGCCAACCTTCTAACGCAAAATGACTCATTGGTGGTCCTGAGTCTCGGATCCACGGTGTATCTTTTGGATTTCGCCAAAGACCGGGTTATCAGCGCCGATCTTGGCGTCACAAATTTGTTCTTTGCCGCCGCCATCGGCGGTGATTATTTTCTGTCCGGTTATGGTAAGACATTTCTATTGAGAGCCGATGGATCTTCTCGTCTTATGTTTGAAAACGAGTATCTCATTCTGGCGGGCCTCATGGGGCGATCCTTTATTTCCTACGATATGAGTGGTGGAATCAAGCTCTCGAGTTTTGATGCTGATTGGAACTTGATTGAATCTGAGGAGCTTGGGCAGGTGGCCAATTGGGGACAAAATGTGTTAGCGACCCAAAAAACCGGCGAGCGGACTCGACAATTTGAAGCCCGAGCCGGCGAGATTCACGAGCTGCCGAGTCTGGCAAAGAACACTTTCTATAAAGCCACCACCGACCAGTATTACCTGATGGCAGGTCCGTCGAGTCACCTGCGAGTTGTGGACCGGAACACGAATCAGGAGCTATTGGCGGTGACCGGCCAGGAGGCTCGCTTCACCACTGGGAAGGGATCTGAGCATTTTTTGATTGTCAAAAACACCGACCAAGGGGCTGACGAGTACGCCTTAATGGATGTGGAGAAGCCCCATCGGTTTTCCATTTTGTCGGGTATGAGCCTCGAAGTTTTGCCGGGTGATTATCGAAGCCCTACGGCCTTTGCGCTCTTTAAGAATGGCCGCAGTTTATGGGTGACTGAGACCGCACGTGAGCTCGGATTCTCTCGGCGACTGAAAAGGGCGCGGCAAAAATAAACCCCACGGCAATGGCCGTGGGGCGCGCGAGGATTTGAATTTAGCCGCTCTTATGGTTGAGCGGCTTGTTGCATTTGTAAGAGCACGTTCACTTTTTGTTGCAATTGAGCATCTGTAACATGAATCACGTGCGGGTTGTGCTGGGGCAGTTTGCAATAACCGCGGAAGTACGGCCCCTTAACTACAAAAGCTTGTGAAGCAATGTTCCAGCAGGCATTTTGGGTCATGCAAAGAACCTTCGGAATCGGATTTTGACCACCCAGCTGTTGATTGAATCCCAGTTTCACTGACTTTCCAGGTCCATCTAAAATACAGACATAACGACCGTCTTGATCATCGTTGGGGTTGGGGGCTGGAATGCCATTGCCATTGCCATTGCCATTGCCATTTCCGTTGCCGTTACCATTGCCATTACCGGTCGTGACGGGAGGGGTTTCCACTGGTGGTTCATCCAATGCGGGTGAAGGGACCACTGGCATATTAGGATCGGGCTGGCCTTCCTGCGACACAACGCCTGAGGCATCGTCCGGATCGGTGGAAGACACTTCGGTCAGTTGACCTTTAGCGAGGGGATCTTCAACAGACCCCACTTTTGCTTTTTGACAGTTTTGAAATCCGCACACTAGGACAAAGCTCAGTACACCAAGTACTGTGGTCTGCTTCTTCATTTGTTCCCCCCTCAAGGTTTTACATTCCGCGTGGTTTTGTTCCCCGTTATGAAACGTCCGGGAGGGGAATTAAATTCTAAAATCTACTTCTTCTTTTTTCCTTTGCCGCCGCTATTGCCAGGGGCTTGTCCCGCCTGGCTATTGGCCGCACCGTTTCCGTTGCCGCTGTTTCCAGCGCCAGCCGCACCCTGCACCGACGCTTGGCCTTGATCCGCCCGACGTCGTTGGCCGCTGACCCACTGACCAAAATTCTTGCTCGAATCGGGCGTGGACTCTTTTAATTTTTTTGCTTCTTCTACAACCGCGCCACCAAAATCGGCCGAAGAGTTTTGGCTCTTACCAGTCGAAGGCGCGGACTTCTTCATTTGTTTAGAAACCTGAACATCAAAAGCGTCGATGTCCTCCGAAGTGGCCGGCAAGAGCTTCTGGGCGACCGCCGGTTGCGCCATCAGGACAAAGATTAGAGCTCGAGCTAGGCTAAACTTTTTCATTAGCCTTGGCTCCCTTGGGCGAAATGAAAGTTCATCACCTTCGTTCGCACAACTTCGTCTGACTCACCATACATTTTAACTAGCACAGCAAATTCGCCTTCTTTTTCGGCCACCAAAACAAATGGTAGCTTACCGTCTTTCAAATCCGAAATAGGAAGACGCAATTGGCGAAGAGAGCGAACCACCTTGTTCTTAGAAACAAAGCTCACACCCTCAGGCAGAATGACTTCGGCGCTGGCCACGAGACCGGTATCTTCAGCTTCAAAATCCACTTGAATCACATAGGGCTGATAGGTGAAGAGCATCTCTTGCGGAGTGCTTGGAGATTGAACCTTAAGAGCGACCACTAATGCCAACGCGGCGGTGAGTGAAATACCCGCAATCCACTTCCAAATCCACACTTCTTTGGCGGCCGAAGATTTCTCACCCAAACCAGCCCGGGCCACAACCCGAGCGGCAAAAAAGGGCGAGGGTCCCTGCTCTGGAACCCTGCCTAAAACCTCTTTGACCTTTGCTTCATCCAACTGGCTCACATTATCCTCTTGGTTAGAAGACGGCCTAGGCCGTCATTTCGTTTCTAGTTTTTGCCAAATTTCTAAAAAATCTTTGCGTAGGCGAAAAAGCCTAGACCTAACGGCATCTTCCGAGATGCCCAGGGCCGCCCCAGCCTCCCGATACGTGAACTTTTCCAGGTCCACTAACATAAGGAGAAGCCGATCTTCTGACTCAAAACGGGACAGTACCTGGTGAACCGTTATCGTGTAGGCCAAATCGGGACTTTCAGCTTCGAGCTCGGAGTGGTCCAAAATGGACACCGTCGGTTTGGCAGATCGAATGGAATCTAAAAAAAGATTTCGGGAAATTTGAAAGATCCATCCCCAGAAGGCCTCGGGTTGGCTCAACGTGTGAATGGCCGAGAAGGCTTTCAGATAGGCTTCCTGCAAGATGTCCTCGGCCTGCGGCCGATCGCCAGTCAAAAGTAAACAGAAACGATAGAGTCGAGTTTGGGTGGCCTCCACCAATTCTTTGGCGTCCTTAGCGTTGCCTTGCTGGGTTCCCTTTACGAGTGCGGTTAAATCACGTCCCACAGGGCCCCCAGGTAAATGAGATGTCGGTTGTAGCTGTCATAAGTGGATTCCACCGACGTGAAAGTCCAGGTGGCGTAGGCCGAAAGATCTTTTTGCCATAAGTAGATGAGGCGTGCCCCGGTCTCCAGGGTTTTATCTCTTCGTAAAATATTGTCGGGTTGGGAACGGGTAGGATAAAAGGCGTCAGTGAAGCTCAAGTTCAGTTCTCCCACCCATTGGGGATGCCACTTCCACAGCCAACGAAGGCCTGGGCCGTATCCTTGGCGCGCGGTCGGCACGAGGAGGGTACCGGCGCCGTCATTTTGGTCGCCAATGTCATCCCGATAGTAATCCAGGTAGGCGCGAACATAATGAGGTGTGAAGATGGCCCCAGCATAAAGCCTGAGGCCATGCGAACTGCCGCCTGTGTATGAGTAACGACTCGCTTGGGCTTGGTGAAGATGATACTGCCCATCCAAGCCCCATTCCCAATTCTCAAAGCCCGCGCGGACTCGGCCCGTAAGGCCTTCACTGAGCCTAGCCGGCGTGTCGTCCCAGCTGTCGTGGCGAACTCCTAATGCCAGTGACCTGAGAGTGAACCCGACCTCACGAGCCACCGTTGCGCGTACTTCGTGGCTGACGGCTCTTAGGTCAGACTCGCCAAAAGTTTCGCGCCAGCTAAGGTTGTAACCAGCATTGGCGTACCAAAGATCGTCACTCCACAACCGGGCACCGGCCCCCGCATCGCTCGACATCACCGTGCCCGATTTAGAGTCCTCCGTTTGATGTATGTTCGAGTCCGATCCGGCCGCCATTTCTAAGTAGACCCATTTTGCTTTAGAGTAGGTATCGCGAATTTGATCGAGCAAGGAAGTCGCAAGCCCTTTCACCGTGCCCGAGGTGTCCCGTCGGGCCACGCGGGAAAGAAGATTTTGAGCTTCATCGGCTCGATTCAGTCGAATGAGGATCATGGACTTAAGCAGTGCGGATTCTTCGGTCAGAGGACGTTCGCGGCGCAAAATTCTCAAAGCTTCTGGAAACCTCCCTTGCCGGTACAGGTTCAGTGCCATCGCCCGAGGCTCACCGTTCTCCACAGGTGAAGTAAGGCTTAACAAATCCTTTCGAGCTTCGCCGGCGATGGACGGCTTGAGATCGGGTCGAGCCAACAGTTTATTGAGATCGCGTTCAGCCGTTAGGCCCTCTCCCGATCGCGCTAACGCCTTTGCTCTATAGAGAATGGCGGCTTGGGCTAAGGGACTTTTGAGCTTTTCCACCTTGGAAAAACAAATGATCGCCTGTTGATCCTGGTTCAGCATAAAGAAGCTATTTCCCAGGTTGAACCAATAGAGGGCTTTCAGTGGGCGGGCCTTCACAAGTTGCAGGAGAAGCTTTTTGCTCACGTCATACTGATCCCGTTCGTAGGCATTGAGACTTCGCCGCCAGAGGCGATCAACGGCCGCATCGGTCAGGCCGAAGGCGGGAAAGCTCAAGATCATCAGGCTGCAGGTGATGAATTTCCTCACGATTCGAATATTGTCTGGTCCTATGATAGGGGAGTCAAACATTGACCCCTCTCTCTCGGCACGGCATATAGCCGTTGGTGTCCAAAGCTATGCGACTGATTTCTTGGAATGTGAATGGTCTTCGCGCGTGCGCTCGAACTGGCTTTGCGGGTTGGTTTCGCCGGCAGGAGGCCGATGTTGTTTGTCTCCAAGAGATCAAAGTAAAACCGGAACAGTTGGACGAGGACCTTCGGTCCCCCAAAGGCTATCAGTCTTTTTGGTTCCCGGCGGAAAAGCCGGGTTACAGTGGCGTAGCTGTTTATTCTCGAAATGAGCCATTGCGAGTTCAAGTCGGCTTGGGTCATCAAGAAATAGACAGTGAAGGCCGTGTCCTGACACTTGAATTTCCACAGTATTATCTTGTGAACGCCTATTTCCCCAACAGTCAGCGGGAGCACACGCGCCTTCCGTTTAAGCTCGAGTTCTGTCGAAAGTATCAATCTCACGTGAATCGTCTGCGCGCGACGGGCAAAACGGTGCTGATGTGCGCCGATTGGAACATAGCCCACAAAGAAGTCGACCTACGCAATCCCAAAACGAATATGAAAAATGCGGGCTTCCTGCCGGAGGAGCGCGCCTGGATGACCCAGTTTCTCGACTCAGGCTATATCGACTGCTTTCGGCATTTCAATCAAGACCCTGGCCACTACACTTGGTGGAGTTATCGACCGGGCGTACGCGAACGCAATATTGGATGGCGTCTGGATTACTTCCTGACCGACCATGAGTCGAAGGACCGCTTGGTGAAATCTCGTCACCACACCCGTGTGATGGGCAGTGATCACTGTCCAGTGTCGGTCGAGCTGAAATCTTGAGCTGCTAATAATTCAGTCTAAAACTTTAGCACCGATAAAAACCATGTCGAACTTTTGGTGAATCAAGACGACACAAAATCGGCTGGAGAGGCGGTTTATTTGAACCTGGGTGTCTATAACTTCAACATTTATTTTTTTTTTATCATGTCGAAAAGTCTACTGGACCTAATGCTGGTCCGAGGAGGCGATTATGAAAACAGCAGTCACATACGCGACGGCCCTAGTGGCGATGCTCGCAGTCGGTAAAATGGCGTTTGCCGATGACCTTAATGATGTCAACACGGATGTCGAAGTGATTATCCCCGATTCCGATGCGGCTCAACAAAGAGCAAAGGAAGAAAAGGAAAGGATCACGAAAGAGCGTGAAGAGAACGCAAAAGCCCTTAAGGAAGCGAATGAACTTCGTAAAGAAGCTCAGTCTAAACTTAAGGAGGCCAGTCGCGAACTCGAAAAAAGCGAGAAAGAGATCGACTCTCTTAGCTCAGAACAAAAAAAGATTCACCTCGCCATCGACAAGCTCAAGGCTCAGATGGAAAGAAGTGACAAGATGATTGAGGAGGCTAAGGCGCGTACGGAGAAGACCCGTAACGAAACACAAGAGCTTCGCAATCAGCAAGCTGAAGCCGTGGCCAAATTAGCAGAGATTAATAAGTCGAAGGCTGATGCTATGCAGGAAGCCCAACTCGCGAAGGAAGATTTCCAAAAAGAAAAGGCCAATCTCCAAAAGATGATAGACGAGGAGAAAGCAGCCACGGCTAAGCTTGAACAGACTCATAAAGACCAACAGGTCAAGAAGGCCGCTGTCGAAACCCAGATCGCGAATTTGAAAGAGGCCTACAAGAAAGCCAAAGCCGACCGCGCCAAAATGTCACAAGACATTGCGAAGTTGGAGCGCGACACCGCTCGTCTGTCTGAGCAAGTTGCGATTGGTGAGTCTGAGGTTCGTAAACTAGGTGGTAAAGTTCCACCTCGAGTGGCGGCTTCGACTAAAGCGGCGGCACCCGCTGCGCAGGCGGAGTCCGATGACTCGACTGGCGCCGGGGCTACAGCTACCTCCGGCGAGATGGTGTTAACTCGCGATTGCAATGTGCGCTCCGCACCTGACCGCAAATCTCAGGTATTAGAAGTGAAGTATGGTGGCTCAGCCGTTAAGAACTGCGAAGTGAACCAAGGTTGGGTGATTTTCCCCTACAATGGTGCGCAAAAAGGCTATATCGCATCGGCTTGCTTTAATTGATCTAGCGCAATCGCCGCGGGGCCGGCTTTGTCCGGTCCCGTTCCTTTTATCTAGTGATTCAAAAGATTCTTAAGAGCCCGCTTCTCGCCAATCGCCATGGGGCCGAATTGGATTCCCAATCCTGCTGGGTACTGACCGCGGGCCGTGGCCCGGCGCACGATCTGCGCCTGGCACGTGACGTATTGCGAGTCGCCTAGGTTGAGGCGTACGCGGAAGTCTTTCTGATGATCTAAGCCCATATACTCTGTCAGACTCTCCCCATCCAGGGGCACGAATGCTCCGGTCTCTGAAACATCGTAAGTCTGGGCGTCAAACACCCATTGGCGAGAATCGCCCAAACTGATCGGCAAATGAATTTGTTTTCGCGGGGAGACCCGCCACCAACGAAGGGTTGGATTGGCAAACAAATTCATATTTCGACCGGCCACTAGCGGCCAATGGCAAAACGAGAATGTGAAGAAGGCAAAGCCCGCTTGAAAAGGCGTGTAGTCTGTGGCGTAAAGGCCGACAAAGTAATTGTTCAATCCGACCATTATGAGAGCCAGCGGTGCCATCAGAAGTGCGATGGGCGCCGCCATATAAATCAACACTCCGTTGGCCAGGGTGAATGCCATGACACCCCAGTTGAGAATCGTTAGCTTATCCAGAACCTGTGGCCATTCGGCTAAGCCATGGCCGTAGATGACCATGATTTGAATCGGAAGACTCAGTGCGACCGCAAAATTGATTAGGGCTAAAAGAACAAGAGTCTTCGGCCGTGACTTCACTTGTCCACCTCATTGAAATGATCGCAGTAGCTGGTGATTCGCCAGACGTATTTTCTCGCTTCGCGGAGATCCGGACTGCTGAGCCAGCGTGTGCCTTCCGTTTCGATGGCGCGGGAGACTCGAGCGGCCCCCGAGTTGTAACTGGCCAATAACAAATCCGCGCGTCGTCGCTTCAAGCCGGGCGCGTAGCGCGAGAGCAATTCTTGTTTTTGTGGTCGGTCCCAGTATTCCTTAAGGAACTCAAGATACTCAATTCCACCCGCCACCGACTGTTTCGGGTTCAACCGCCATTCATTTTCCGCATTGATCTTACCCTGCATGATATCCATCTTCACTTTCCACAAGGGCATCTTATCAATGCCGGGGTAGCGGGCGAGTGTTGCCGGAATTCTTCGCAGGATTTCCGTTTGGCCGATGGGCGTGATTTGCGTCAGGCCCAAGGCCCGATTTACGCTAAGGGCCTTTGGATTGAATGAGGATTCCTGAGCAATAAGGGCGGCGACAAAGTTCGGATTGAGGTCCCGCTCGCGGGCCAGCTTAGTGATCAGCTGGGTGGTCTCATCATCGACGGGAAAGCCCGTGATGGATTTAAGTTGCTCTCTTTCAAAGGCGTTGCACCGAGGGGGACGATAGCGAACTCTTAGCGGTTTGTCTTCAGATGTCCGTTGGTAGCTGGCCAAAATGCGATTGTCCCGTCCCGGCAACAGGCGCAGGTTTTTAGAGGAGAGTCGTAGCTTTGTTTTTTCGGCATCTAAGTATTCGCGGCTGGCGGAGCCAAGAAATTTTTCGGATACGTCCAGGTCGTTGTAGGTCAGCTGAAAGCTGAACTCCTCCGGTACGCCCTTTGGATCTTCGATCAAGACCGAGAACTGAGTTTTATCGTGTAGCACCTGGCGCTCTGGTTCAAAAATAACCTTTGTCTCAGATTGAGGCGTCTTGCTTTCGCGCAGAGGTGTGTAATCGGCGTAAAATTTGAAGTTGTTGATCGCCCCAAACGGGCTGGTGGGTCCCGCGCATCCTATTGCACCCGCGCCTGCGGTGACCAGACCAACGACTAAGGCTATGTCGTAGTGTCCTCGCATACAGGATCTATCGGATTTCCAGCTGATAAATCGAATCTTGAATTTACTGTCGAGATCTTAGCCGGTGAGACGTTCCAAAAGGGATTACTTTCGAATCAAGGTACTTGGGACATTCGCTGGGGGAAGGGCTCTTGCTTTCGTCCCTTAGCTTTAAGATTTCGCCGATTCGGTATTGAGCGGTTTTAAAATCTTTTTCCTGCAATAGAGTCAGAGAATCGTTCATCTTAGCGTACAAAAAATCTGACACTTGCTCAGGAAACACCGCCGCCCCATAAAAGATTACGACAACTGCCGAAGGCGCGTGCTTTAGTAGCTCTGCCAATTTGGCTTCTGCCTCTTTTGGGTGTTCGTTAATTGCCAACAAATTATAAGCGGTCAATACTTGCAGCGTGGATTGGCCACTCAACTGATCCAGCAATTCGACGAGAGTCTTAACGGCATCCGCTCGGGCAGATGAAAAGTGAGCCAGGGTGACCGCCGCGAGCCTCTTGGTCTCAGAGGGTGCGAGTAGATGCATCAACTCTTGGAGCTGCTCGATGAACTTTTGCGAGCGGATCGGGGGGTCGGACAAGGCCATCATCAAGCGATCGATTTGGACAGGTGAATTGGGAGTGTTGTGATTTCGTTTGATGAGATCAAGAATTCGAAGGCTTGTGGTTTCAGAAAAAGGACGAAACCTTTCGAGGTTGTGATAGGCCATCAGCGGATCCATCGAGTCCCAAGAATAACCTCGCTCGATCATATTCAACAGGCTGTCGATATTGGATTGGGCCAAGGTGTAGCCCTCGTTCAAGAGAGATTCCGTCACCTGGCGCTCACGGGGTGTGGCTTGGGCGGGGCTAGCCAGAGTGACCATTATTGGCGCCAAAAACAAAATTGAGCTGAATGGATTGGCCTTGGTAAGCCACAGTTTAAGCCACGACATAAGTGACTGAGTGTCTTGCAAGCCGTTCGCCAGACTCAGTTGATATTACTCACCTGGGCGATGTAGGAAAGGTTGCGATAGTAGCCTTGGTAATCAAGGCCGTAGCCCACGACAAAATCGTTGGGAATTTTGAATCCCACATAATCGACTTCGCACTTTTCCTTTAGGGCATCCGGTTTCAGCAGCAAGCTAATGGTGGTGATCGATTTGGGTTTGTGGCTCGACAAGTGGCGCTTCAAAAAGTTCATGGTTAAACCGGTGTCGACGATGTCTTCGATGATCAAAACATTTTTGTCGCGAATGGAGCGGCTCAGATCCAAGGTCAATTTGACCTCGCCCGAAGAAGTCATGGAATCACTGTAAGACGAAACTCCACAAAAATCGCAGGTCAGATCCGTATCGATCGCCCGAATTAAATCGGCGTAAAACATAAAGGAACCTTTTAGGATTCCAACGGCCACAAGTTCTTGGCCGCGAAACTTGTCTGTCAAGGACTCGCCAATTTTACGAACCCGTTCCTGAATCTCGTCTTCGGAAATCATCGGGGAAATTCTAAGGGCTTCCATGGGAGTCTCCTTTTCCCCCACTAAACTAGCGAATGATCTTGGTCAGTCAAGGTCTGGCTGAGCAATTCGGGGTCGAAGTGGGCTCGGCATCGGGCCTCATACACATCTGTAGCTCCGACAAGGACGTCGTCTTGGCAGGCAATCAAGCGCTGGGTCCTAGAGGCCGGGGCCCCGCAAGTTCGGCAAATGGCGTGTTGCTTGTGAACAAGCTCCGCGATGGCCATTAAATGGGGCATTGGGCCAAAGGGGCGTCCGCGCCAATCTGTGTCGAGACCGGCCACAATCACCCTCTTACCTTGTTCAGCTAAGATAGAGGCCACCGCAGGCAGCTCGTCCCCTAGAAACTGACCCTCATCTATTCCGACCACGTGGGTGCTCGGTTCCACCAGGGTCAGGATTTCTTCAACGTCGACAACCACCTGCGCGGTCAGCCTGGTTTGATTGTGGGAGGCCACCTCACGCACCGAATAGCGGTCATCTAAGCGCGGTTTAAAGATTTGAGTTGGAAGACGGGCAATCTGGGCCCTTCGGACTCGCCGAATGAGTTCTTCCGTCTTACCACTAAACATACAGCCCACGATCACTTCGATCCAACCACCGTTGATCGTGGGACGGGTGAAATCGTCCATCATGTTGTAAATTCCTTTTCTTAAAACCGTATGCCCAATTCGCCCATTGTGGGAAGTAGAATTGTCGTGATAAATAATGCAGCACATTTGGAGGTGTGCCCATGGCCACGAAGAAAACGAAAGCAAAATCGAAAACCAAGAAAACTACGAAAAAAGTGACTGCAAAAAAAGCCACTAAAAAGTTGACAGCCAAGTCAAAAAAGACGGCGCCCAAGAAGACTGCGAAAGCCAAGACCAAGTCCAAAACCACGGGCTCGGCCAAGGCGATTAGTAAACCGGCCGTGTCGATTGGTCAGACTTTACCCACTCTGACACTGCCTGCGACGGGCGGACGTACAGTGAGCCTGAGCGATTTAAAGGGAAAGCACGTCGTGCTATTTTTCTACCCTAAGGATTCCACTCCTGGTTGCACGATGGAAGGTCACGATTTCACTCGGCTGCATGACCAGTTCAAGGCCACCAATACCGAGGTCTTTGGTATTTCCCGGGACAATATGAAATCGCATGAAAAGTTCAAAGAGTGCGAAAGCTATTCGATTGATTTGTTAAGCGATGAAGATGAGAAGGCGTCTAAGGTCTTCGGTGTCATCAAAATGAAAAACATGTACGGACGCGAAGTGCGTGGTATTGAGCGATCCACATTCGTCATCGATGCCGATGGAAAACTCGTCAAAGAGTGGCGCGGAGTCAGCGTTCCCGGCCATGCCGAAGAAGTTTTGAATTTCGTTAAGGGTTTGTAGTCGAGAGTTTTTATCTACACCTTCGATTTGCCTGGCCCAGTTCTTAAGGACTGGGCTTTTTCATTGATTTTGTGTGTCGGTGCCGTTTTCTATAAGCACATGGTCTTTTTCAAAGTGCGCCATTCCGAGTGCGCCAGGTCGGGTGGCCACTTGGAGGCGGGACACATCGGGCTGGATGCGGTCGAACTCTTGCTTGGTCACTCTGAGAGTGACTTCCTCATCTAAGTTGATCAGGTACTTTCTTGGAAGATCCAGGTCCAGAGCGGCCTCGTAATGGGTTCTATTGCGATCTTTGACCACATATTTATCTAGAATGAGTGCATTTTGCGTCGTGGGCCCGTTCGGATCGAGGAAAATATTGGCCCCCAGCAGAGTGATGTAAATCAAGCAACCGTACAAAACTCCGTTGGGCGCCAAGAGGGTCCAAATCTGTTCTTTGTCATACTGCTTGGTGTAGTAGGTGATACCAGCGCCGATGAGGCCGGCCAATAATACCAGCGAGAGCATCGCCGAATACCCATGCACGAACGGATAAAACGACTGAAGAAGAGTGGCGGGAAAAACCGTCAACACGACGACGAAGATAAGGGCCTTGTATCTTTTTTCTAAGCGTCTTTTGGTCTGCGCGGACTGTGGTGTGGGCAGTTTTACCTTACCGCTTTGAATTTTTTCGCGCAGTCGATCGCCGGCGTAATCAAGCAGGCGGTCTTCCGCATCGCCTAAACGCAGCCGGTTGATGAGGATCTGGGCTTTAGATTCACCGACGACTCCAATTTGATGGCAAGACGGCACATGCTTGGAGCCGATGGTGATCTTCCAGCTCTCGATAGCGTCCCAGGGGAGAGTGAGATAGGGGCTTTGAGCCTCATGCGAGGTGTTCTTCTCAATCAAACGCTCCGACTTGACCCGAAAAAACAAGGGCAGCCCGATTTTGACTTCGCGTTCGTCAATTAAGATCTCTTTTCCTTCGATCAGTTGAAGAGTTTGCCGATCGCGACTGATCTTGCGGCGATTGTGATAGGCCAGCCCAGCCATTAGACCGCCCATTCCGATCAAGATCCATGGAGCCCAGGAGGTATCTTGGCGACCTCCGCTCGCCGGAAGAGAAAAGACAAGAACTCCCAGGCCTAAAAAAACGAGAGCAAGAAAAGCCGAAGTCCAAACCGAAGTTCGATTTTCGCTTTTGAGTTGTTGGGCCAACCCAGGTGCAGCGAGAACCGCCGGGTACTCCAGATTTTGTGGCGTCAGATGTTGATTTTGCATGGGTAAAGTGTTCCAGCAAATTCATGAGGGCGCAACCAGGATCCTGATGGCGATCCGATGGCGCCAGGAAGCGCACCTGAGACCTAGGTCACTTTGTTATGATCACCTATGTACAATCATAACTTCAACCGCCCCGGCAAATTACGGGTGCGTTCCGGTTCGTAATCAATATAGCCGAAAGCTTCCCACTCATTGAGTTGAACGTATTTGAGAAGCGTCCTAAAAGCTCGACCCCATTCGACTATGCGGGTGGCGGGCAAGGTCTTCCATTTGATCTGAAATCGCCGGGCCGCCCAGCCCGTGAATCCGCGATAAATCGGCGATAGCATTCGCAATTCGTCGTTCATTTTTGCGCAACCCGTGGCGCGCTGATTTCAAGATCAAATGTATTGGATGATTCCTTGATAGAGGCCGCGCCCTTTTTCGCTTCCCTTGTTTTATGACAAAAAGGCTTTTGAGATTTGAAGGCCATTGCGTGACGCTATGACCTCGCCCCATAAACTTTTCTTTAGGCAAGGTGGCCCCCTACGTCTTCAAAAAAAAGACCGCATGACGGGGCTGGCA
This sequence comes from Bdellovibrionales bacterium, assembly GCA_050250515.1. Taxonomy (GTDB): domain Bacteria; phylum Bdellovibrionota; class Bdellovibrionia; order Bdellovibrionales; family UBA1609; genus JALHOQ01. The sequence continues at coordinate 18,695 of JBFWON010000027.1, forward strand.
AAAGTGATGAAAATCCGTCAAGAAAAAGCGAATGATAGATGCGAAAAATTGCCGCGCGACAAAGGGGTGCTACATGCCTGGCATTGACATCCGACCCAAGGGTTCGCAAGCTTTTGGGGCGGGAGGGCACACGGATGTGGTTTCGATTTTGGCAGATGCGGGTTCAGGGGCGAAGTTCTGTATTCAAAATTAAAATGGAGGCACGGCTTCCAAGCCATTCTCTGCGCTCAATCACCGTCGCCCTTTCGGCGGTGCTTGCCACCACCGCTTGCCAGACGCTTACACCTAAACAGTGTCGCCAGGCCGATTGGCAACAGATCGGCCGAGCGGATGGGGAGCATGGGCGACCCTTGACCAAACTCAAAGAGCATCGACAGATTTGCCAAGCTCACGCCGAAATCAATAATTCGCAATATCTGGTGGGCTGGCAGCAGGGGGTCCAAGCATACTGCCGCCCGGACAATGCCTATCAGATCGGTGTGGAGGGATTTCTGCACGACGATGTCTGCCCTAAAAACCAGGCCGAAGAATTTCAGGCGCGCTACATGGATGGCAGAAAACTGTTTCTCACCCGTCTCCACAAACTCCAACTCGAGAACAAGATCGCCGAAAACCAAGAACGTCGGGAAAAAGACAAATCGGTCATCAATCATATCGGACAGACTTTTAATTTGCTGACCGGTCGAGATCCCGACCAGGAATTGAAAGATCGCTCGAATAAACTCACAGATGAAATCAACGCTATGGAGATTGCGGCACCCGTGACCGGCACCAACACCTTACAGCGCGAGCAGAGTCATCGAACGGGAGTATCGGTTTTGGGTGCATTGCTGGGAACGGTGGTTGGCTTTGGCTCGGGTCACGCGATACAAGGTCGCTATATGAGCGGCGGTTGGATGTGGACGGCGGGTGAAGTGGCGACGCTCGCTTCTGTCAGTGTGGCGGAACACAACGACCCTGAAGGTCAATCGGCGAGCTGGGTAATGTTGGGTTGGCTAGGTTTTCGCGTTTGGCAATCTGTTGATCTTTGGAGAAACGCTTTTGGTTCCTACACGGGTTACGGCGACATTTCTCAAAAATCCCCCACCCCTTTGATGTTGGGCGTGGGAAAAGATCGATTGCTTTTTGCTTATCGGTTTTAGAATCCGCCGGGATCAATGGCGGTGGGCTCTTCGCCGTATTCGCCGCGCTCCCCACGTTCATAATCATAATCAACGCCTGAGACTCCCCCTTGCGTTTGATCGTGGTAATATCCACGACGTCGATGGGGATTTTTGTTGCCCATTTCATCAACCGGATCGGTGATCAAGGCCTCGGTGCAGGGATATTTCGACCAATCGCGAATTTCTGTTTGGCCAACGGAGGAAGCGCCCCAGGCCAGGCCACTCGCAAAAGTTAAAACAGTGAAAAGAAACATCTTTTGAAAGTTTTTCATGCGCCGCAGTATAACTGAATGAGAGGACCTAAGCAAGAAATTGAACCCAATTTGGAACTGGATTCGAATTTTTTCATTGCAGGCGCACCGTGATCGCCCAATCGGAAATGCCCGTGCGAAACTCCGGCGATCCAAAAATGGACCAGGGCCCATCGCCGGCCCGCACCAGAAGTTCATCACGCGGGCTTCGGTTGGTCGGATCCATCACGATCAATAGCAGAGTTTTGCCGGTAAGTGTGGCTCGTCCACTGAACGCAGCCTCCACCACAGCGCGAACACTCGGAACCGGATTGGCCGCCTGAGCCGCGGATTCCACCTGGGGGAGGACTAAGTTCATATTCCACTGGAGCGGTACGCCCCGATTCGACGGCTTTGCCATTTGAAAAACGATGCCGATTTGAAAGGCTTCAGTGGCGCTGGCGGGAGTTTCGACCGCGATCTGGCTATCGGCTTTAACAGCGGCGGAGCGGGCCTCCCCAAGGATTTGTCCGGCGCTCTTAATGGTCTCTAAAGTTTTATCCGCATCGTCGAAGAAATAGGCTCGCCCCGCATTGCTTTCTCCGAGCTTGTCGCCTTGTGCGACCAAACCGAGCAAAGCTTCTCGCGCCACCTCCCAGTGGGTGACCTCGAGCTTAGAGTTGGCAAAGGTCTCGGCCTTGCTTTCGGCGGCCTGACTCGCAGTTCGTTCGGTGGCGGCCGCGGCGGTCGCCGCGGGAGGCGGCGCAGGGTTTGGTTGTGTCGTTGATCGACCACGATCACGAGATTCCGAGTCTTCGCCCGGCACTCCCGCCTGACGAGAGGACAACAGAGCATCGCGAGACGAACCCGAATCCCGCGATTTTGATCCCATGTGGGTGAAAACATAGACAAGCACGCCCGCAATCAAAAGCCCAATAATGGTTAGATGAAGGTTTGAGTTGCTCATTAAGCGAACCCAAATGGGTTTGGGCTTGGCGGCGAAGGCTTCCATATCGACGCCACAACTGGCGCAAAACCGGTCCGCCGGCTGAGAGAATCCGCAACGCGGGCATTCCATCATCATACAGATTCAGGCTAACATCTTAATGAAATTCCATGCTACTGAAATCCTATGTCAAAGCCCGAACTACATAAGCCTGTGCTCATTAAAGAAGTGGTGGAGATTGCCTCCGAGGTCCAGCCACAGAAAATTCTAGATGGAACTTTTGGACGGGGAGGTCACACGCGTGCCTTTTTACAATTGGACTCTCGCCCGCGGGTGGTGGCGATTGATCAAGATCTAGAAGCGGTTCAATACGGATGGAATGAATTTTCTCAGTGGATCGCGGAGGGCCGCTTGCAGCTGCAGCAAGCGCAATTTCATTCTTTACCTGAGAGTCTTCTCGCTGAAAATTCCTACGATGTGATTCTATTGGATTTAGGTGTCAGCTCGCCGCAACTCGATGATCCCCAGCGCGGATTTAGTTTTTATCAAGACGGACCCCTCGACATGCGAATGAATCAATCCGCCGGCCTAACCGCCGCCGACCTGGTCAATTCCTGGCCAGAGGTCGAGCTCATTGAGCTTTTCAAAAATTATGGCGAGATTCGTCGGCCTCAACGCGTGGTCAGGGCTATAGTCGAGGATCGTAAGACGAAACCCTTTTCTTCAACTTTGCAGCTGGCCGAAATGATTGCGCGAGTGGAGGGATGGCGCCGTAAGGGGCATCATCCCGCGACTACCTACTTCTTGGCCCTACGAATGGCGGTAAATCGTGAGCTAGAAGGTCTGCCCGAGTGTCTACCGGGTTTAATGCGTGCACTCACAGAGGGGGGCCGCCTCATTGTGATCACTTTTCACTCTCTCGAGGACCGAATTATAAAGTATGCTTTTAAAGAGAGCCCCGAGCTGGGATTCCCTCTGTTCAAAAAAGTGATTGTGGCAGACAGGGAGGAAGTTCTGGAGAATCCGCGGGCTCGCAGTGCAAAACTGAGAGTCTTTCAGCGAGGAGTACGCATCAATGAGGGAGAAATGGATTGAACTGCGACCATTCGTTAGCGTTCTCATCCTAATCGCCACACTATTTTCGCTGGTCTTCATGAAGATGGAAGTGCGGCGAATGGGTTACGCCGTACTCAAGAGCACCCAAAATTACCGAAGATTAAAGGACAATTACCGCTTGATGTCCATGGAGTATGCTCGGCTCACTCGACCTGATAAAATCCGAAAGTACGCTGAGTCTCGATTGACTCTGAACGACGCTCGCAACGGCCAAATTATTCAGCTCACGGGTCTAAAACTGGCGGTACCACAGTAGAATGAAGAGTCGTGTTCTTTTCCTTTTTTCGTTCTTTCTGCTTCTCTGGTCGCTTCTTCTCGTGCGCGCCATGTATTTGCAGGTCTTCCCCGATCATCGGCTTGAGAACCTCAAGCGACGACAATTTGAAACTACTTTACAGATTCGCACTCGGCGCGGGGCGATCTTAGATCGGCATGGCAAAGAGTTGGCGGCCAGCGTTCCGGCCTATTCGCTCTTTGCCGATCCAAAATTGATTCAAGACCCTCACCGCATCGCGGACAAGCTCGCCAAGAAATTGAGAATCTCGAAATCCAGCCTTGTGCGGCGTTTGAAAAATCAGGAACGACGCTTCGTTTGGATTCGTCGGCAACTGGATCGAGACCAGAGAAATGAAATCCGAAAGTGGCGCGAGCCGGGCCTAGGTTTCATTGAAGAACCGAGGCGAGTTTATCCCAACGGGCAATTGCTGTCCCAGGTTTTGGGCTTTGTGGGTTCGGAGGGCGATGGTCTGGAGGGGCTCGAGCTGCAATTTGACAAAATTTTGCAGGGCCGGCTGAAGAGCGTCTTGCTGCCTCGGGACGCGCGCGGACGCCCACTCCTCGAGGATGGGCGGGCCCTCACCGAGGTGCCCGATGGCGCGGACCTGGAGCTTACGATTGACCATGAAGTGCAGTTCACTCTTGAGCGTGAGCTCGCCTCCGTGATCAAAAAATTCCGGGCGGATTCCGCTGTAGGAATTGTGATGGACGCCGTTTCATCTGAGATTTTGGCCATGGCCAATCTGCCCATGGTGGACGCTAACGATGGCATGCGCTCCAAACCTACACTTCGACGCAATCGGATCGTGACCGATGGCTTTGAACCCGGCAGCACGATGAAAACATTCGTCATCGCGGCAGGACTTCGCGAGGCTTTGCTAAAGCCCTCCTCCCGATTCTTTTGCGAAAATGGAAAATTAAAAGTGGGAGATAAGTGGATTTCTGAGGCCGATCAAGATCATAAATTTGGCTGGCTGACGGCGACGGAAATTTTGGCCCATTCATCGAATGTGGGTACGGCTAAAATAGCTTTTGAAGTGGGAGATGAAAAAATCTATCGCACTTTAACGGATTTTGGCTTCGGCGGAAAAGTAGGGATTGAGCTGCCCGGCGAAGGGCGGGGAATCGTGCAACCCCTACCGTGGCGTCCGCATCTTCTGAGCAATATTTCATTTGGCCATGGGGTGGCGGTAACCCCTTTGCAAATTGCGACGGCTTATACCGCCATTGCTAACGGGGGCGTTCTCAAGCGACCGGTCCTTGTGCGGGCCATTCATCGGCCGGATCAACGTGAGCCTGAGACGTTCTCAGCCGTGGAGGTCCGGCGCGTTCTTTCACCAGCGGATGCGGCGACACTTCGACTGATGTTGACGGCCGCAACAGAGGAACATGGCACGGGAGTGAATGCCCGTATTCCGGGATATTTTGTCGCTGGCAAAACCGGAACGGCCCAAAAAGTCGACTTCAAAAAGGGCGGCTATGTCAATGGGCAGTACATTTCCAGCTTCGCCGGTTTTGTCCCGGCTCACAGTCCGCGGTTTGTTATTTACGTGGCCGTCGACAATCCGCGCGAGTCTTACTATGGTTCGCAAGTGGCTGCGCCGATTTTTGCAAAAGTCGCGCAATTCTTGGTCCGCCGTGCTGGCTTGCCGCCCGTGATGATTTCGGAGGCCAACGTGATCTCCACTAAGAATCGAAAAGAAAAGGAACGAACCGAGCTGCAAAGCCAGGCGATTTCAGAGCTTCGACATGAGATTTCCGAAGAGGCGAGTCCGGAACTTCCCAGCTTTCACGGGCTGACCTTGCGCGAAGCTCTCACACAAGTGCGTCGGCTCGGATTTAAAGTGGAAGTTCACGGGCACGGTGTGGTGGTTCGAACGGTGCCTTCCGCGGCCAGTGAAATCCAACGCAAAAAATACGTTCGCCTTATTTTGGAAAATCCTGACTAGGTTTTTATGAAAACGGCACAACTCTTTAAAGTTTTCCCGCAACTCAAATGGGGTCAGGCCTCCACAGCGGAGGTCCTCGATATTACACAAGACTCCCGGTCGGTGAAACCGGGTAGCGTCTTTGTCGCGGTTCGCGGCACGTCCGGGGATGGTCACGATTTTCTTGGGGCGGTCGTTAGGGCCGGCGCCATTGCATTAGTTGTCGAAGACGATTCCAACATTCCCACCGATTATCAAGGAGCAGTCGTTAAGGTCGCGTCCACCCGCCTTGCCCTGGAGATGTTGGCCGACCGTTTTTTTGGTGAGCCCGCCCAAAAATTATTCTGCGTGGGAATTACGGGCACCAATGGCAAGACCACCACCGCCTATATGGTCGAAAGAATTCTGACCGAATTTGGCTGGCAGACCGGAGTCATGGGAACCATTGATCATCATTTGGGTGAGCGTCAATGGACCAGCGGTCTGACCACGCCGGATCCATTGACTTTGCGCCGCCGGCTCAAAGAGTTTGTCTCACTTGGGGCCCAGGCGGCGGTGTTCGAAGTGTCTTCTCATGCGTTGACACAATCGCGAGTGGATCGTCTACCTTTTTCGGTTGGAATTTTCACAAACTTCACGCGCGATCATCTCGACTACCATCGAAGTATGGAAGAATATTTTGCCGCTAAAGAGCGGCTTTTTAACGAGCTTCTTGGTCAGGCGGTCGTTCGTGTCGCCATTTTAAATGCCGATGATCCCATGGTCCGTAAGGTGCGCGTAAGAGAAGGTGTTGAAACTTGGTCCTTTGGGCAAAAGGACGCGGACTTTCTCTTTCGCATTTTAAAAAGTGACATGGCGGGATCGCTGTTTCATTTGTCTACGCCGCACGGAAATGTGGAAATCGATCTGCCCTGCGTGGGCTTTCACAATGTCTATAACGCGACGGCCGCGGCGGCGGCAGGGGTCGCGGCCGGGGCGTCGCTCAAGACGGTGCAAGCGGCCCTCAAGGGGTTTTTTGGCGCGCCGGGCCGATTGGAACGAGTCGATAATTCTCGAGGAGCGCACATTTTTGTCGACTATGCTCATACGGATGATGCTTTGGACTCAGTTCTTCGCTCCCTCCGGGAATTGAAGTCGGTCAACGGTTCGAAAGGCCGAATCATCACCGTTTTCGGATGCGGCGGGGATCGTGACAAAGGCAAGCGCCCCCTGATGGCGCAGGCGGCGGCTCGCCATTCCGATGTGCTCATTATGACCTCAGACAATCCACGCACCGAAGATCCAGAGCAGATTCTAAGCGAAATCGCGGCAGGTCTTCCGAAGAATTGGGCAGGCGAAGTCCACTTTGAGGTGGATCGACGACAGGCCTTGTCCCTCTCCTTGCAATTAGCGCAGGAAGGTGATGTGATTTTGGTGGCTGGAAAAGGACACGAAGATTATCAAATCATTGGACAAGAACGTCGCCATTTTTCCGATGTTGAGACGTTGACGGAACTTTTGCGTGGGTAAGTGGAATTGTAGTCTAAAGGAATTTGTCAAAGCTGTTGGTGGTCACGAACTTTCGACGGTGGTAGATCAGTTCAGCCGAGTGGGCACCGACACCCGAGCGAGCTTGTCGGGGCAGCTCTTTATTCCTCTTAAGGGCGATCGATTTGACGCCCATGATTTTGTGCCAAAGGCCGTCGAGCAAGGGGCCGGCGTCGTGATGGTGCATGAGTGGCGCGACGACTGGAAACCCTTGCTAGGTAAAGCCAGCTTTGTTCAAGTCGCCGACACACTGAAAGCGCTTCAAACCTTCGCCCTGTATTGGCGCCGTCGCCACGGTTATCAAGTGGCGGCCATCACCGGATCGAATGGCAAGACCAGCACCAAAGAATTCGCCTCAGCTTTGTTAACAAAAAAGCTGAAAGTACATGCCTCTCAGGGCAGTCTGAATAATCATTGGGGCGTGCCGATTTCGATTTTGCAGGCCGATGATGAAATCACTCACCTCGTTCTTGAAATGGGGATGAACGCATCGGGTGAGATCTTCCGGCTCTGTCAGATTGCCGAGCCCAATGTAGTCGTGGTGACCACAGTGGGCCGGGCCCATATCGGTGAGCTCGGTTCACAAGAAAAAGTGGCCGCGGCCAAAGAAGAAATTTACGTCGCAGCCCCGAATGCCGTTCACATTTTCAATTTGGACAATGAGTGGACCATGCGCATGGCCGCGCGCTCGTCTTCTAGGAAAATCGGATTTAGTGGATTCAATCCAACCGCGGATGTTTTTATGCGGGCCCAGAAAATGACTTGGGATGGATTGGATCTCACCGGTCATATTCGAACGGTCACTGGCCAGGCGCTTGTGGGTGTTTTGGGACGGCACAACGTGGTCAATTTGATGGCGGCCTCGGCATTGAGTTTGGCTTTTGGCCTGACGCCGGATGAAATCTGGAAAGGTCTTGGCGAAATCAAAGCGACGGCTTGGGGAAGAAATCAAATTTTGTCAGCCACGTCGGGTGCGCGAGTTTTATTCGATGGCTATAATGCCAACCCGGATAGCATGCAGGCCCTTCTTAAAAATCTCTACGAAATGGAAATCCCGGGTCGAAAATTTTTTGTCGTCGGTGATATGAAGGAGCTGGGAGATTTCTCTGAGACCGCCCACCGCGAGATCGGTGAAAAGGCGGCTTCCATAGGATTTCAGGCGGTTTGGTATGTGGGTGACTACGCTGAGGCTTTTGCCGCCGGGATTAAGAAGATCACCCCGCAAGTTCAGCTTTTCCAAAGCCGTGATGTCGATCCGCAAATCGCGGCTCGTTTGGCTGAAATGGTTCAGCTCGATGATTTAGTCGCGATTAAAGCCTCAAGAGGCGTGGCGCTCGAACGAGTCTTGCCCTCTTTCGGAATTAGAATTTGAGGAGGAGTTTTGCTCTACAAATGGCTTGTTTCTCTTTCTGAAACTTCGGCGACTTTTTCGGGTTTCAACGTCTTTCGCTACATTACCTTTCGCACGTTTATTTCTTTTTTCACCGCGTTTGCCGTTTGCATTCTCGTGGGTCCCTATTTTATTCGAACGCTGAGGCGCCGCCACTTTGGACAAAGTATTCGGGATGACGGTCCTCAGACCCATCGTAAGAAGCAGGGCACTCCCACTATGGGGGGTGGGCTGATTCTGCTGGGTTTGTTGGTGCCCACATTGCTTTGGGTGGACCTGATGAATCCCATGGTCTGGGCGGTTCTCGTGGTGACCTTTGGTTTTGGCGGCATTGGCTACTGGGACGATTGGTTGAAGGTTTCAAAGAAAAACACCAAAGGTGTGAAGGGACGAACCCGCCTGTTTTGCGAATTTGCCATTTCGGGCGCTGTGCTGGCTTATTTGGTCAGCCAAAATCACGTTCCCACAGTCGTCACCTTTCCCTTCTTTAAACATTTGAGCCTCGATTTGGGCTGGGGCTATGTGGTGTTTTCTTCCCTAGTGATTGTGGGCTGCGCCAACGCCGTGAACTTGACCGATGGCCTCGATGGTTTGGCCATCGTCCCCGTAATTATTTGTGCGGGAACTCTGGGCCTATTCTCCTACGTTGCTGGTAACGCCAAAATTGCCGAGTATTTGGCGATCCCGTATATGTTTGGGACCGGAGAGCTCTGCATTTTGGCGGGCGCCGTCATGGCGGCTGGAATGGGCTTTTTATGGTTCAACACCTACCCCGCCCAGGTCTTTATGGGGGACGTGGGAAGCCTTTCCTTAGGGGGCTTTTTGGGGATCAGCGCGGTTTTAAGCCAGAATGAGCTTTTGTTGGTGGTATTGGGCGGCGTGTTTGTGGTAGAAGCCCTGTCGGTGATCACACAGGTAATATCTTTCAAACTGACCGGCCGCCGGATCTTCAAAATGGCCCCAATCCATCATCATTTCGAGCTGAAGGGTCTTGACGAAACCAAGATCATTGTTCGCTTTTGGATTATCTCCATTTTGCTGGCGGTCCTATCTCTCGCGACCCTTAAGTTGCGATAAGCAGAGGAAGGCCCGATGGAGTTGAACGAGCTAAATGGCAAACGTATTTTAATTGTGGGTTTGGCCCAAACGGGCGTGTCTCTGGCTCGTCTGCTTTGTAAGCATGGCGCCCAGGTCACGATCTCGGACCACAAGTCGAAAGCGGAACTCAGTTCCTACTTAGAGAAACTCGATAAGTTGCCGGTGACTATGGAGCTGGGCGGCCACACGCCCAAAACGTTTTTGAATCAAGAGCTCATTATTCTGAGTCCTGGCGTTCCTCCTCACTTGAAGATCTTCGACTATGCCCGAAGCCAAGGCGTGCAAGTGACCGGTGAACTGGAGTTTACTTCTCAGTTTGTCAAAGAACCGATTATCGCCGTGACCGGAACCAATGGTAAGACCACGACCACTCATTTGCTTTACACATTCTTGGCTGAGTCCGGGGTGAAGGCTTGGGTCGGCGGCAATTTTGGTGAACCTCTCAGCGACTACCTGTTGAAAGACGACAAGGCGGACGTGCTAGTTCTCGAAGTGTCGAGCTTTATGTTGGAGCACGTGCAGACATTCAAGCCAGCCAACATCGTCTTTACTAACTTGGCCGAAAATCATCTCGATCGCTATCGCACGATGGAAGAATATGTAAACGCCAAACGGAAGATCTTTCTGCGCACGAATGGCAAGACCACCAGTATCTTGAATGCGGACGACAACGCCGTTGTGGAGTTGGCGCGGGATCCGATGGTGCAGCAAGGTCGAATTTTTTACTTCTCGCGCAAACCTATTCTTGAGCCTCAGATTATGGAAATCGGGGGCGCAGTTACCATTAAGACCCAGGTTCGAATGCGCACTCACGCACGTCCCGAAATCGAGTATTATTCCGTTGAAAATACTAAGATGAAGGGCAAGCACGCCTATGAAAATATCATGGCGGCGATTCTGGCCGCCCGCGAGCATGGCGCGAAACATGAAACCATTCAGCATGTGATTGATACCTATCCTGGCATGCCCCATCGTCTGGAATACGTACGTAAGGTGGGCGGCGTCGAGTTTTACAACGACTCGAAGGCGACCAATGTGCACGCGGTTTTGCGCGCCTTGGATGCATTTGAAGAAAACGTGATTCTGATTATGGGTGGTAAAGAGACCAATCTGAATTACGCTCCTTTGCGCGATAAAATTCAGCGTAAGGTGAAGACTTTGATTTTGGTGGGTGAGGCGAAAGAGCGCATCAACCGTGATATTGGCGATTTTTCGGAAACCTTCTTGATTGGTACTTTTGAAGAGGCCGTCTTGATCGCGTTTCAAAAGTCACGTATCGGTGACACGGTCTTATTGTCGCCGGGGGCTTCGAGCTTCGATATGTTCGATAGCTACGTGGAACGCGGCAACTACTTTAAAGAAATCGTAAATAAATTTAAGTGAGGTCTTTGGTGTCAGATGAAGAGTGGCTTTTGCTAAGAACATTTGAGTCGGAAGGTGAGGCCCGAGTTGTGGAGTCCTTCCTTCTGGCTCGGGGTTTTGAAGTTGAGCTTCTTGGCACCTTCGGCGTTTATCATGCTATCCCCGGCAAGATGGCGGGCTCCGGTTTGCGCCTAATGGTGCGACCAAGACATCACGCAGCCGCCACCCAAGCTTTGGCTGAATCACAAGAAGAATAATTTCCGTTCCTCAAGAGTCTCGAAATGACCTGAGGTAACTTCAGCCAACATAGAAATTCTTTAGACGATTTTTATTGCGTGCCACTTGGCGGAGTCCTCTGGACTTGGGGGCCCCTCTGCGCTTCAATTGTCCCATTCAATTCTCAGCGAGGTTTACATGAGTCCATCGTATTATGATGAAGCCGACTTGGCGAAGTTTTCGAATATCACCGAGTTTCAAAAGCAAATGGGCGAGAAATTCTTCGCCTGGTACGCGGAAGTTTTCAAAGAGGGCGCGTTGACCGCCCGAGAAAAGGCATTGATCGCCCTAGGTGTGGCACATGCGGTTCAATGTCCTTACTGCATCGACGCCTACACTCAAGACACTTTGCAAAAAGGCTGTACCGAAGAGCAAATGATGGAGGCCGTGCATGTGGCCGCCGCCATTCGAGGAGGAGCTTCCCTCGTGCATGGTGTGCAGATGATGAATAAGACCAACAAACTCTCGATGTAACTGGTGACGATGCGCCCCGATTTTGCGAAGAAACTCAAAGATGCGAGTCTGTGGCCACTAAAGCCTACGCGCATTGATATTTTTCAAATGAACGTGGGCAAGATGTGCAATCAAACCTGTCATCATTGCCACGTTGAGGCCGGTCCTCACCGGCGGGAGATCATGACAAAGGAGACCATGCAACTCTGCGTGGATTTGGTGCGCCAGCATCGTTTTCCTACTGTGGATATCACCGGCGGTGCCCCTGAGCTCAATCCAAATTTTCGCTGGTTGGTGGAGTCCATGCGGGCTGCGGGTGCCAAAGTGATGGACCGATGCAATTTGACCGTGATTTTATCCAATCCAAAGTATCGTGACCTGCCTGAGTTTTTTCGGGACCATCAGGTCGAAGTGGTGTCTTCGCTACCTCACTTTTCCGCCTCTCGTACCAATCGGCAGCGCGGGGATGGAGTGTTCGAAAAATCAATCGAGGCCCTTCGCCTGTTAAATCAAGTGGGCTACGGTCGTGCGGGCAGTGGTCTTGTTTTAAATCTGGTTTACAATCCCGCCGGCTGCTTCCTGCCCGGCGATCAAGCCGGTCTTGAGCGTGAGTTTAAACGTCAGTTAAAATCGAACTTCGACATTGAGTTCAACTCACTCTTTTGTCTGACCAATATGCCGATTCGGCGATATCTTGATTACCTGCAAAAATCGGGAAATTACGAATCCTATATGAACACCCTGGTGGAATCCTTCAATGCCGTGGCAGCAGCGGGTGTTATGTGTCGCAACACTTTGTCGATTGGGTGGGACGGCACAATCTACGATTGTGACTTCAATCAAATGTTGGATTTGACGGTTCAATCCACCAGCGCCCATGTTAAAGACTTTGATCTAGAGGCTCTTCGCAAGAGAGAAATTGTCGTGGGCGAACACTGCTACGGTTGTACCGCCGGAAGTGGATCCAGCTGCGGCGGCGCGACCGTCTAAAGTATGTTGAGTCTTATCTTTCCCGATCAAAAGCCCCCCGATACATTTACTCAATTTGGTGATCAGGTGGAGTTGATTTGCATTGACCGGTCACAGGCGGCGACCCGTGCGGAGCGTTTGAATCTCGGCGTGGCGAGATCTAAGGGTGAAATGGTCTTTCTCCATCACCCGCGCAGTCGGGTCGACCCGTCAGGAATTGAATATTTAGTAGCGCATAGCCAAGAAAAAATTTGGGGTGGATTCAGCCAAAGTTTTGACACCCGACACCCTCTATTGAAATTGACCTCTTGGTACACCAACAACATTCGCCCCCGTTTCAGCCGAGTTGTTTATCTGGATCACGGAATTTTTTTTCATAGAAGTTTCTTTCAGCATCCCATTGCCCCCATTCCCATCATGGAAGACACGGTTTTGTGTCATCAACTTCGTCGGCATGGCCGGCCGGTGATTTTACCCTTTCAATCTGTCACATCGGCCATTCGCTACGAGACCAACGGAGTTTGGCGGCAAGCGGGCCTGAACCAATTGATGAAATTGGGATTCTTTGTGGGGATTCCTCCGGAGCGGCTGAATCGGTGGTACGAGCGCGGTTTGCATTTGAACGGGTGACATCTCACGCGCCCCTATGCCACCATTTTCCGTGGGGAGGTGGTCATGAGAACTTTGTTTGGAATTCTCTTGTTGTCGATGTTCCTGGGGGCTTCCCCCGCCTGGTCTTTGGTCCAATTGCGGGCCCATGCCGGGTTCAGCATCATCTCTCCGGATGACTATAACAACTGGTTGTCCTCGCAAGATATAAAGCAGATTTACATTTTCCCGACCGTCGGATTTTCGGGATATGTAGAGCCCTTCGCCAATGGCATCGGACTGGGGGTCCTTTATGAGGAACAGTCGATCAAAGTGAACACATCCAATGGTGGGACCAACGACACGAAATTGACTCTCAAGCGGGTGTCAGGCGCTATCTACTATCACTTTGTCGACAAGGGATTTTTCTACACAGGACCCATCGGCGCCGTAGGACTGACCCACAATGTGGAAGTGAAGGGCACGGGATATTCCGGGGCCTACAAATACGATAAGGGCGCTGGAACCAGTTTCTTCGGCGGATGGGATTTAGGTTTCAAGCTGGGCTTCTTGTTGCTCGGTGGCGAAGCCGGATTTCAATATGCACGGATCAGAAATCTCAAGGGTGATACTAGCGGTGATTCCAGCTTCGATCTGAACTTATCGGGTTTCACTACCAAGGTCTTTGCCGGTGTTGGCTTCTGACGCTAGGTTAGTTTTTCAGACCTAACTCAGCAAGTGCGATTTTTGCGACATCTGCGATCACTTTATCGCGAACCGCTAAATCTTTATTGGTCCCCTCGGTGAAGATAGAAATGTACACGGGCTTTCCTCGTGGGGGTTGAAGGTAGCCCACATCATGAACGAATCCGTCGCCCATCCCGGTTTTATGACCGACCTCCCAATCTGCGGGCACAGCTGCTTTGAGCCGGCCGTTTCCGGTCGTCGCCGTCGTCAGCCAACCCTTGAGAAGGGCTTTCGAGTCGAATTTGAGCTCATGTCCCCCAAGCAATTTAGCGATCAGGTCCGTCATGGCTTTGGGTGTGGTTGAATCTTGGTGTTCTTCGTCACCCGGGTGATTGAGCTCGGGCTCGAGTCGATCAAAGCGGGTGATCGAGTCGCCGAGTGTCCGAACGAATCTTTGTAGGCCCGAAGGGCCGCCAACCAAAGGAAACAAGAGATTGGCTGCCCCATTGTCGCTGACTCGAATTGCGGCGGCACAAAGCTGGCGCACGGACATCTTTCCCGCCTTAAGGTGATTGGACAAGATTGGGCTGTGGGAGACGATGTCCTTTTCGCCAAAGGGTACTTTTTGGTCGAGGCGAACTTTTCGTTCTTCGGCTTGCTTGAGAATCGCGGCGCACAACACCCATTTGAACGTGGAGCAATGAGGAAAACGGCGATCAGCCGAATAACTGATGGATTTATCCCCTCGGCGAGCAAAAACCCCAATCTTAACATCGGCCTTCTTTTCAAATTGAGCAAAAGATTCGGCTCCCATGGCAGTTTTCGGCAAAATCACAAGGGGCGCGAAGGCAAAAATCAAAAAAGCAGCTGATCTCAAAATGACTCTCCTCTACCTGAATCCAAAAATATAAAAGAAAAACTTCACATTTTGCAACGGATCCCAGGTCGACATAATAGGCGTGAAAATTTTGGCAACGGAAAAAAAGAAGATGATACCCATTAGATTCACTACGCGTTGCCAGCTCCAAAACCGATTCTCTGGAACTTTGAGTGGATTGCCGAATTGGTAAAGACCAAAGATAATACCAAATACTAGGCCTCGACCAATTATAGGGGTAAAGCGCATGACCACCAGCCAGGGATCTTGCCCGCGCAGGCTCGGAGTCTCAACCAAAAGGTGCGTCAGAAAAGATCCGACGCCTAAGCCGATGGTTACAGCCCAAAACAGGCGCCACTGTCGACTTCGGATCGCCCCAAGGTGAAAAAACATCGGCAAAACAAAAAGGTCAAAAATAAGCTCTTTGTAGTAATAGTATCGGCGGGCGAAATATTCTGGGATAGAGCGGGCTTCGAGTGGCCGATAAACCCCTCTCGGTATCTTAAATCCAAAGAATCGAATCACGATTACACACGCGTTGTTGATGATAGTCCAACAGATCAGGTCAAAGAAGAATGTTACAATTAGGGACCACCAGACTTCGAGAAGCGATGGAAAATTGCCCTTAAGAAATTGATGAAAATGGCCAATAACCGTTTTAGTGAAAAGTGCGTCTGGCAGAAACGGCAAGCGCCAGCCTGGAAGACCTAGGAGAGGCGCCATAAGGCGAGCCAAAAGGTGAATGAGGAACAGCCAAATGGCTAACTTAAGCGCTTTGAGACGAACGATGGCCAGGTCCCTCTCGTCTCGCGCGCGGAATCTCTCCAGATAAGCGTGCGATTTTCCTGTGAAGCGTCCAACGTCCAAGAGAGGAATCCACCAGTAAAAAGGTCTCTTATAAATTTCATCTCGATGGAGAAATTGGTACGACATTTGCCATATGAGTGCGCGGTTGATGATCACAAAGACCATCCACCAAAAGATGGACCAATAAAAGATGCCGGGGCTGTTCGAGGCGATGAGAATGATGAGGGTGTTCATGGTCAAGAGCCCCCAAAGTCCAGAGCGGGCAAAGAAAAATCCACGAAATCGAGAGAAGAAAAAGGGAATGCCAACGACGAGAGCCAGGGCCACCACCTCTGCCCAGATTTCGAGGGTCGACATCTTCATATTATAAACCTTCGAGACAAACACTCTCGATGAAACTCCACCGCCAATTGTGGCAAGCCATTTTGGATTGATGAAAGTGGGTCCCCAGTTGCAGAAAAGTGCAGCGACCGAAGCAATTGAAACGATTAAATGAGGATCAAGTCGCCCTAAAAGGGCCAATGCGACCAGGGTAAAGAAGACACTGGGACCGCCACCCACAAGCGAAAGCAGCGCCCAGATGAGTATGGCCATTAGCAAAACAGCAACACGCTTTTGGGCAAAACTGACGACGCGAGGCCATGAGTCGAGCGGCGGGACTAAAATCAACTTCATTGACCGGGCCGAGTCAGGATTCCCGCGGCCCAGGCGAGTCCCACGCCAAATCCGCAAATGACGATTCGACGCAGGTCTTTAGCTTCGACCATGGGCGCGAGAATCACAGGAATGGAGCAGGCTCCCAGATTGCCATAGTCCCGAATTTCAAAGGGGACTTGCTCCGCCTTCAACTTCAAAAAATCACGGACTTTTTCAACTGTTCGTCGACTGGCTTGGTGAAAGACAAATTTATCCACGTCCTGTGATTGCCACTCTTTTTTGGCAAGCAATTGACGAATGGCTTTCGGAACATTTCGGCTGACAAATTCGTAAACGACTTGCCCATCCATCTTTAGACGGAAATCTTCACATTTTAGTGCTTGAGCCAATGTGCCAGAAGTGCCGTAGGAAAAATTTGACATTTCCCATCGGGGTCGATCCGAGATGAAAGTTAAACTGGCTCCATCTCCAAATATGGGAGAAGTGCCGCGGTCTGTTCGATCCACGATCCGCGACATGATTTCCACGTTAAATAGAAGGGCGCGCGAGAATCCATGTTCGACCATAAACGACTTTACAATAGACAACCCATGCACGAATCCGGTGCAACCAAGAGAAACATCGAAACAGACGCAATCCTTATTCAGTCCGAGTCGGCCATGAACAAGAGCCGACGTGTGAGGCATGTTGGTATCCAAAGTTTGACCGACAACGACCACGAGTTGCCCGTGCTGTCGAAAGTCCATTTGCAATTGGGCGTCCAGCTGAGAAAATAGATTTTCGCAGATGGAGACAGCGTTTTCCTCGGGTCCGATTGTCGACACCTGACGAACTCCGACCGTGTGATCCAGGAAATCGGCCGTCATGCCGATGGATTCAGGATCCGTCTGCAGACGATGCGGCGGGATGTATGTGACGATCTTTTCAATTCCTACGCTCATTTTAAGATCCAATGCATTTGCCCGGCCTTGCGATCCCCGAGGAAAATGGTGCTGAGGTTAAAATCCTTAGGTGTATCGTACCGCAGCTCAACACCGCAGGACAATTGGGCGGGGGTTGGATCGTATGCCGACATGATGACGCGGACCAGAATGGGTTCTCTCACTTCATCCTTAAACGTGTTCAAGAGAAGGACTTTACTCGCGGTCGCAAAAATTTGAACAGGAGAACAGGGAAGGGGGCCAGTAAATTCAATTCGTCGCCCTCTCGTTGTGAAACGGGCTCTTAACTGAGCTTCGTTAAACTCGTAGGTGTGTTCGGCTACCCTTGTCCCTTCGAAAAAAGAAAGCGTCCACGGTTCCTTGTCTCTTATGCAACGAAGGGCCGCCCGACTGTTTGCAAGCTCACCAACTCCTGGGGTGAGCTCGACCAAAGGTTGATGATAAAGATACTCTCGAATGGTCAAATCGAAATCGGTCACGCCCTCCGATTGGTATTGCAGAAGCCAAGTCACAGACGCGTGAAAAAGGTCGACGGCGCTAAGGGACGGGCGGGAGGTTTTGCGCGCCACCATGAGTTCCGTTGGTCTTTTTTTGAGGCAGTCCTTGTCTGGCCACATGGCTTACGTTATCGTAAGCCTGTATGGAAAAGCAAATTGGGGATCGAAGCTTTATTCAATCGAAAATCCAGACTTTTCTAACTGAGATCTTAGAAAAGCAGGGAAAAAAGACGAAATTAACGAAAGCTCAGTCCCTATCAGAGGTGGGAATTGTCGACTCCCTTTTTGTAATCGATCTTATTTTATTTTTGGAGCAAGAGTTCAATTTGGACTTCTCTGAACAGGAAATCAGTCCGCTCTCCATCGATACGATTGATCAGATTGCCGACTTAGTGAAGGCCCAATCTGCTAAAGCGTGAGAACGCGGTACATGACTCGATTTTGAGTTTGGCTTTTCTCCCGTCGATGGACCAAAACTCGATTATTTGAAATAACCAAATCGCCAGACCGCCAAGTGTGGTAATAGGCGAACGACTCATCTTCGACATAAGCCAACAGCATCTCGAGAAAGCTATGATCCCGCCCCACAACTTCTGATGTATAACCTCGATTGATATTTAAATAGGGAACGCCATTCCACTCTTCCACCAAAGGCTTAATGGACCGGCAGCGATCAAATGCAATTTTTTGGCGCCTGGGGTTGGAGAAACCGTAGATCTCGTCTTGATAGCATTTTGAGAAATGCGAAAGCTCATGGCAACATTTGAGACCGCGACATTCCTCTTGAAGAGGTTTGGGCAATCTCTCGTAAGCCTGCTTCAGGTTGACCCAAATCGTGCGACCCGAAAATTCATCGGCCGATTGTGCGTATAAGAGTGACCAAACCGGACTCTCTGCATCAAACGAGCGATCCGAATGCCACTGCATTTCTGTGGTGGAAGAAAAAGTCTTTCGTCGATCCGTGTTGTCCACGCTCGGCACCATTTGGATCAGTTCATTTACTCCTGCCTTTTTCAATAACGGTCCAAAAGTCTTGGCGATTTCTAATAATTGGTCAGAAGAAATTCGACAGTCTTGGACCACGATCAAATCGTAGGTCTTAAGCTGGTCCCGTAATTCCTCGTGCGAGTGTTGATGGAGCACCTCGCTTGTCAATATCCCTATCCATGCCGGCGCCATTCTCTGAGCCTACGACAGGCGATTTCGAAGTGCAATATCAGGACTTCAATGCCAAACTGGAGTTATGGTCCCAGTGCGCATCTTTTGTTCTACGATATTGGCAATCACTCTCCTGGGACAATTTGGCCTTGGATTTTGGCCGTTCATTCCGTTCGATATGTTTACCGGCTTGGCGCAGGGTAGGCATGAGTTTTTACTAATTGAGTCAGAAGGTCCCGATGGGGCGAGGCTCGTTATTCCCTCCCGCCAGGTCTTAACTCCCCTTCGCTTTATGGAAAGACAAAAGTTTTTGTTGAATCGAATCATTCAAAATCGTACGCCGGACCAGAGGAATGTCGAGTTCTGCCGTGTCATATCTCGGTGGTATGGAAAATCCATAGGCAAGGTGCTTGATTCCGGCAAGCCTCGCATTTTTCGCCTCGTGTGGGTACGCCATTGGTTCTCCCGGTCGGATAAGGAAACTAAAGTTCTAGCGTCTTGTCGGGCGGAAGTATGAGCGAAGATCTACCGCGCGAATTCCAAAAGAAATTTTATCTAGCGACCGCTATTTTCTTAGTTATTTTTGCCAGTTTTGGGTTTTTTGATCCGCCAGACGAATGGTTCGTACCTGTGGGTCTGTTTCAACTGTTTCCGGTACCTCAGCCGAGTTTTCCGTGGATGGCCGCGATTTACTTTTTGACCATGGCCTTCACACTGGTTTCGGCGTTTACTCCGTACCGTTTGGCTCGAGTGCTCACCTTTATATTTTATTACTACATTTTTGGCATTCGATACTGCTATGGTTTTTTAAGCCATATTGATGCTGCCTTGACGGTTGCATTGCTTGTAATGGCCGTAGCCAGTCAAAAATCCGACTGGCAAATACGGTTTATTGCCTTTTATTGGACACTCCTTCTCAGTCTGGCAGGGCTACACAAACTCACAGTGGACGGGTGGGGATGGGCCTCCAGTGATCCGATAGCACAGGTGGTGTGGCGGGCCCGCCTGCATGCCAATCCTCAACATCTGCAACCTGCTCCAATGTTAGTTTCGTTTATGATCGAGTCTGGTCTGTCGAAAAGTTTGAGCTGGCATGTTCTTCTGCTCGAACTATTCGCGCCGCTCATTTTTTTAAGCCGAACTGTCCACAAACTCATTTTTCCTCAGCTACTGCTGATCCTTCTGGCCTTTCAAATTGTGATTGATCGCCACTTTATCTTTTCCATGGCACCATTGTACTTGGCCGCGGCCTATTATCGTAAACGAAGTTTCTGGGATGGGAGTGTTGAATGAACAAGTGGGCGGTTTCGAGTTTGCTGGGTACGGTCGTTTTGGGCGGGGTATTGTTCTGGCAGTTGCAGAGTTTCCGCTCGAACGAAAAATCCCCATGCCGTGATTTGTTCCGCTCGTGCCGAAAGGCGGGCGTCTTTAAAAATGGTAAGGAGTCGAAGAGAAGTTTTTTCCGGGATTGTATTCAGCCGGCCGTTCAAAAGGGAGAGATCGCTGGAATTCTGGTAGATAAGGCTATAGTGGAAAGGTGTCGCGAAGGGGTCCGAAAAAAGAGAAATCGCCGCAAGGGGAATAGGGCAGGATGAAAGCTCTCCTTGAACGCAGTCGATCCTTCGGTTCTCGACTGGCGGTGGGCTCAAGTCTTGCCGACTCACGCTCATGGTCTTATGAGGAGCTTTGGCAATTAGCGGACCGTGTGGCTGGTTACTTAAGTCGCCGTGAAAATCCAGAAGCACCCGTGGCGCTGTTGGGCCAAAAGTCCCCGCAGGCCTACGCGACCCTTCTGGCCTGCTTGCGTCTCGGTGTGCCTTTGGTTCCCATCAATCCCGCATGGCCAGTTAGGCGAATTGAGGAAGTTTGTCGGTCCGTTTCCACCCGATCGCTGTTGGTCGAATCCCGTTACCAGCATTTGCTATCTTCCTTTTTGCAAAATGGTGTCGCTACTCAGAAGTCCGATGCGGGTGTTGGCTATATCATTTTTACTTCGGGGACCACAGGTGAGCCGAAGGGAATTCCCGTTCGCCAAAGCAATTTGTCGGCTTTTGTGTCCGCGATGGAGAAAATTTTTTCCTTTTGTCCAGACGATCGATGGACGCAATCTTTTGATCTGAGCTTTGACCTCGCCGTGGGTGAGATTGTTCTTTGTTTAATGACAGGAGGAACTCTCTTTCCGCTCGAGCGAGCGCAACTATCCCTTCTGACCCCTTACTGGGAACAAAGTCGACCCACCATTTGGGGGTCCACTCCTTCTATGCTCGAATTCGTAATGAATCGCGAGCTTCTTTGCGGATCTGAATGGAAGGACTTGAAGTGGTCGTTCATTTGCGGTGAGCCATTACGGTTCTCGACAGCAAAGCGTTGGAAGAGCCGTTTTCCTGCCGCACAACTTTTTAACTTTTATGGCCCATCCGAGGCCACTGTCTATGCGACGGTACAGGAAATCAAAGGGGATGAAGACTGGGCGCAAGATTCGATCGTGCCGATTGGTCGCCCTCTGCCCGGCATGAATATCAGAGTGGTAGGGCAAGATGGCAGAGATGTCCCAGCTGGGGAGGTGGGTGAGTTGAGACTGCAGGGTGATCAGGTGACCACTGGGTACTGGCGAAATCCAGAATT
The DNA here is from genome assembly GCA_050250515.1 of Bdellovibrionales bacterium. Classification (GTDB taxonomy): domain Bacteria; phylum Bdellovibrionota; class Bdellovibrionia; order Bdellovibrionales; family UBA1609; genus JALHOQ01. The sequence goes on from JBFWON010000027.1 coordinate 40,266, forward strand.
TTCAGCCGAGCGATTTGTTGGGCGTCCGCCTTGGTATAGGACTGGCGATCGCGTGCGAGTCAATTCAGACGGCTCTTTGGAGTTTTGTGGAAGATCCGATCGCCAGATCAAATTTCGCGGGCATCGGATTGAGCTGGATGAGATCGAAACTGTGGCGCGAAGGTTCCTCCCCGGAGCGGCTTTGACCGCTTTAGCCATACCTGAAAATCAGAATCCCAGTGCTCTGGCGGTCGTCATTTATGGAGACTCGGATTTGCCCGTGGCGGCCTTGGTCCGAGAGTTTCGCCTGACCTTACCCTCTTATTGTCAACCCATCGTGTATCTCTCGACGGATTGGCCCCTTAATCCTAGCGGCAAGCTCGACAGGCAGACCTTGTCTGAGCGGATTTCGAAGGGGATAGTTTGATCAAGGTCAAAGAAAAGCTCCTCGGTTTTGTTAATCAGATTTTAGAGGAGCTCGGGCAGGCGAGTGTCGATGCCTCGGATTCATTATTCGTGAGCGGACGTCTGGATAGTTTGTCGGCCATTAAGCTTCTTGATTTTGTCGAAACTGAAATGAATCTGGGTGGCCGATTTCAGGTGCAAGATTTGGTCGCGGTTGATTCTGTGGATCGGCTTTGTGAGCTGATTCAGGCGGGGCCCGATCCTACTCCTTGCCAGGATCAGTCATTGTGATTAGACGCCTGACGGAAGTCGACGTGAAGGCTTACTATCAAGTGCGTCTCGACATGTTGGCCCAGCATCCAGAAGCATTCCTTACGACATTGGAAGAAGAGAGGGCGCGGGGCTCAGACCCTTACCGAGAGATGCTGGAGAAATCGGCCAGTCACGCGATTTTTGCAGAACTGGAGAATGGCAGTCCCGAACGAATTAAAGGAGTCGTGGGACTCTCACTTCAGGCCCAAACGCAGATTCAACACAAAGCCTATGTCTGGGGATTGTTCGTTTACTCCGGGGAGCGACGCCAAGGTATAGGGCGAAGACTGCTGGAGATTTGTGCTGACCACGCCCAGCACGAGATGGCCGCCTGTGGCCTTTACCTGTCGGTTGAGTCGACCTTGGAGCCTGCCAAGCATCTGTTTGAATCTTTTGGCTTTAAGATATGGGGACATGAGCCCCAAGCCCTCAGTCGCGACGGTCAGTTCTTCTCCGAAGATCATATGTGTTTTCTGTTCGAGAATTAAGGCTATTGACTCTGATAAAAGCCATCCGTGGCGCGGTGAAATTTACGCTGCTTTAATGAAAAGTCACCCATGATGGAGTGGGAGTAGGGCTCCGTAATGCGAACGTCGAGGCTTAGATCGACATAAGGTCTCTTGTCTTCCGGAAGGGCCTTAAACTCGTCGGTGACCTTCTGTGTTTCTGCGTAGAACTCTCGCATCAAGCGCAGCTCGGTTCCAACAAATCGCTTCATATTGCGATCCATAAAGTCATCTAACTCGCGGCTGTAAGACAGTAAGGGGATCCCTCGATAAATTGCGGAGCGCGAGTTGAAATATTTTTCGCCACCCTGAAAGGCTGTTTCTCTTTGGGCAAATATGCCACCAGGCAGACCAAGCTCAGTGCCTTCCAGTTTAAAACCCATTTCTTCTGTCGACATCATTTGCAGTATGAAATCGTAGAGTCCCCAAAGATCCGTCAGATCACCGAATTTGTTAATCTGGTTCATGTCAACCCTAGCAAAAAGGCGATCAAACATAAGATACGGCATAGTTGAGTCGCGGGTTCGAAGTCGAAGTGTATTCATTAGTTCAATCGTGGTGGATCCCAGTCGCATGTAGTCAAGAAACTCTCGGTAGGAGTTCAGAATATGCCTGGCGCTGATGAACTTGGGTTGATGATGGAGATCGCCGTCCAGCCGGTGGGCCAAGATCGCATTTTTAAATAGGTCTCTTGCCACGATGATCGGTCCTGTCCGCTGAGACTCCCAGAAGACAAAGTCGGCCCCGACAAAAAGAGCCCGTAACCCCTGCTCGACGAAATCATTCTCTGACTCCAGATAACGCAAGTAGACCTGATG
>JBFWON010000028.1:0-42246 GCA_050250515.1 Bdellovibrionales bacterium
GAGCACAATCAAAGGCCTCCACCCAAGCGGATTTTCCGGCCAAAGAAGTTTGAAACCGACCCCAATCGTCGACCTGCATATGAGCCATCATTTCCTGGCCAACGGCGAGATCGCTAACGCGAACCCCATCAAAAGAAAAATAACCGTCTTCGTCTACGACGATATAGCGATCAATGCTCAATCTCGTTTTCGCTTTCTGTCGGAGTACCACCCTCAAGTTCGCCTGTACCCGCCGTAATCTTGATCGGGTCGGAGAAAGTCACTTGATTGTTCAGGATGTTGAGCTGATCAAAGCTCCAGGTGACAGTCTCTGGCGTTTCATCCACCTTGTTTAAGATTGCCCAGCCTTCCACTTCGATGGTGGCGGGCTCGCCGTTTTCATCGTGGTCATCGTAAGAATAAAGAAAATAGGCTTTGACCCGACTTTTATTGATGGTCTCGGTCCAAAACTTCTCAAACCGCAGATTTTCGCTCTGTTCGGCATTTTTTTCGATGTACTCGGCGATGATGTTTTTCAGGTCGTTTTGAATACCCACGTGAACGGACTCGGACACAGGCCTTTGCGAGTGGGTCAGAGACCAGGACCCGATTAATGCAGCGACGAATAGAGCTACGCTGATGATCTTCATATTTAACCTCAAATCCGGTAGAGTGGCCCAAATCTAACGGAGAATCGAATGCTGCACAACAAAATCGTCGGCTGGGGTACGTTTCTTGAAGTGGTCGAAAGAATGAATAAAATGAGCCCTTGGCTTTCGCGTCAGATTCAGCAAAGGGTCGCAGAGTGGCCATTTATTTTCAGTGGCCTGCATGTGAAAGATTGGCAGGATGGTCGGGCCCATGTGCATTTGCCAAAATCCGTTCGCAACTCGCTGGACGGTGAGATTTGTCAAGGACACCTTCTTTTGGGCGCGGAGATGGCTCTACGCCTCGTGCTGTTGCGTTACCGGCACGAATTTCCCTTCCGATTTTCGATCCGTGGAAGTCGCTTAGAGATGCATCATCCCATCGATCAGGCGGTGGATTTTCGCTTTGCCGTCGAGTTTGCGGAGTGGGAAAAGCTGCGCCTGGAGCTGGCGCGCGGGTTTACCTCTGAAATGACCTTTGTCGTGCCGGCCTTTCTCGCCGACGGGCGATCGGCTCTTTTGGCCGAACTTCAGGTCCGCTTTCAGCTTGAGAAATTTTTGCCTGCATAATAGACCAAATCAATGGCCTTAATAGAGTCTACGCTCTCCAAAGAATCCGCTCAGTATGTTGCCAATCGGCGCGCGCTCGAAGCCCAAGTGGCCGAGTTCAAAGAACGGCTTGCCAAAGTCTCGGCCGGCGGAGGGTCAGAGGCGGCGGAACGCCATCGGTCCCGCGGAAAGCTTTTGGCCCGTGAGCGCATTCAGGCGCTTATTGATCCGGGTACGGAGTTTTTGGAGTTCTCGGCTATGGCCGCATGGGGCATGTACGGTGACGATGCACCTGGTGCCGGGATGGTCAGTGGGCTGGGAGTGATTCAAGGTCGCGAGTGTGTAATTGTGGCTAACGACGCGACTGTCAAAGGTGGCACTTACTACCCTATGACCGTTAAAAAGCACCTGCGCGCGCAGGAGATCGCTTTTGAAAACGGTCTGCCCTGTGTGTACTTGGTCGATAGTGGTGGGGCCTTTTTGCCGCTGCAGTCGGAAGTGTTTCCAGATCGCGATCATTTTGGACGGATCTTTTACAATCAAGCGCGCATGTCCGCCGCTGGAATTTCGCAAATCTCTGTGGTGATGGGAAGTTGTACGGCTGGTGGCGCTTATGTTCCGGCTATGAGTGATGAAAACGTGATCGTCAAAGATACGGGCACGATATTCTTAGGTGGACCACCCCTGGTGAAAGCCGCCACGGGTGAAGAAGTCAGCGCGCAAGAGCTGGGCGGGGCCGAGGTGCACTCTCAAATCAGTGGTGTCACCGACCACTTTGCTGAAAACGATGAGCAGGCTTTGGCCATCACCCGCGATATTGTCGATCAGATTCCTAAACGTCGCTACCTACCCTTTGCTTTTGAGCCTGTGGAAGAACCTGTGTACAACCCGGATGAAATCTACGGCGTGATTCCGAAGGATCCCAAAACGCCCTATGACGTGCGCGAGGTCATCGCTCGAATCGTCGACGGCAGTCGCATGCATGAGTTCAAAGCCGACTACGGCACGACCATCGTGACAGGTTTTTGCCACATTTTTGGGATTCCAGTGGGAATCATTGCCAATAACGGTGTGCTCTTTAGCGAGAGCGCGTTGAAGGCGGCGCACTTCATTGAACTCTGTGATCAGCGTGGAATTCCTCTGGTGTTTTTGCAGAACATCACGGGCTTTATGGTTGGCAAAAAATACGAGAATGAGGGCATCGCCAAACATGGCGCTAAAATGGTCATGGCTGTGAGCAATGCTCGCGTGCCTCGTTACACCGTGATCATTGGTGGTTCCTTCGGTGCGGGCAATTACGGTATGTGCGGTCGGGCCTACCAGCCCCGGTTTTTGTGGATGTGGCCGAACGCGCGGATTTCCGTGATGGGTGGTGAGCAAGCGGCCAATGTGCTGTTGACGGTGAAGCTGGATCAGCTCAAGGCCAAAGGTCAAAGCATGGGCGCGGGTGAGCAAGACGAATTCAAAAAACCGACCTTAAAGAAGTATGATGAGGAAAGCAGTGCCTACTTCTCTTCGGCTCGAATTTGGGACGACGGAATCATCGACCCTAAGGACACTCGAAAAGTTTTAAGTTTGGCGCTGCACGCGGCCTTCAACAAACCTTGGCCCGAACGCCTGACCGGCGTTTACAGGATGTGAGCAGATGAAGCATTTGAAGGTGACGGAAAATCAGTCGATCGTGACCGTGGCGCTCAATCGGCCAGAAAAGCGCAACGCTTTTCACCCGGACATGATTGCGGAGATTTCGACCTGTTTTGCCCAATTGAATCGCGACGAGCGTCTTCGCGCCGTGATCCTAACCGGTGAAGGTGAGAGCTTTTGCGCTGGCGGCGACCTGGCTTGGATGAAATCCATGGCGGATTACACCTTGTTGGAAAACATCGACGATGCCGGTCGTTTGTTTGATATGTACGCCGCGATTTTTGAATGCCCGGTGCCAGTCATTGGGCACGTTTTTGGTCACTGCTTCGGTGGCGGAGCCGGCTTGGTGGCTGTTTGCGATATGGTCGCCGCGGAATCCTCTACGCAGTTTTGTTTTTCGGAAGTGAAGTGGGGCTTAGTGCCTGCGGTGATCAGCCCATTTGTCACGGCCCGAGCGAAAGCCGCCTTTGTGCGCGAATGGTTTTTCACCGCGAAAGTTTTTATGGCGGATGAGGCTGTCAGTGGCGGCTTGGTCAATTTCAGCGGCACTCGTGGAGACATCGACCGCTACGTAGAAAACCTGGCCAAGAGCATTTTGGCCGCGGCTCCTCAGGCCGTGCGTGAGAGCAAGCTTCTGCAAAATTCTTATGTCGGTTACGATTGGCCCCTGATTCGCGCGCGTGTCACCAAGCTCATTGCAGAACGTCGGGTGAGTGATGAAGGTCAATCAGGGCTCAAGGCTTTTTTAGAAAAGCGCCAACCGCAGTGGAGTTCGCCGCCTTATGGCCAACCCCCAAAAGTTTGACAAAGTGGCCATCGCCAACAGAGGCGAGGTCGCGGTCAGAATTATTCATGCGTGCCAAGAGTTAGGAATTGAGACCATTCTTCTGCATTCAACCGTTGATACAAAAACATTAGCTTATCGAATGGCGGATGAAACGGTTTGCATAGGCGATGCAGCTTCAAGCGCCAGCTATTTGAACGTGGCCGCCAATGTACAGGGCGCCCTCGGCGCCGGGGCTGATGCCATTCATCCTGGATTTGGTTTTCTCTCAGAGAATGCGGAGTTTGCGCGCGCGGTGGAAAACGCTGGGATGACTTTTATTGGTCCGACCCCAGAGAACATCGAACTCTTTGGCGATAAGATTCGCGCCAAGGCCCATGTGGAAAAGGTGGGGGGCCCCACGATTCCAGGTTACCAGGGGCAAGATCAAAGCCTACCCGCATTGATCAAAGAATGTGATCGAATTGGCTATCCAGTAATATGCAAAGCGGCCGCCGGCGGCGGGGGTCGAGGACTTAAAATTATTCGAAACCGAGGTGAAGCCGAGAGCCGAATTCAGTCGGCCCAGCGCGAGGCCGAGTCCGCATTTGGTTCCGGAAGAGTATTTTTAGAAAAGTACCTAGATGGAGCGAAGCACATCGAGGTGCAAATTTTTGGCGAGTGTGGCGGGCGAGTTTATTCTTTGTTGGAGCGAGAGTGCTCCGTTCAAAGGCGACATCAAAAAATAATTGAAGAGGCCTTATCGCCTTCGCTCGACGAGGACTTGCGTCGAAAGATCTCAACCGCGGCGCGGGATTTAGCCGAACAAGCGGGTTATCGAAGTGCGGGCACAGTGGAATTTCTTCTGCAAGATGGCCAATTCTACTTTATGGAAATGAATACTCGTCTTCAGGTCGAGCATCCGGTCACTGAACTCGTGATGGGTGTGGACTTAGTTAAAGCCCAAATCTTAACGGCCATGGGCTCGCCCATCGGTTGGAAGTCCGATTTCATTCCCCACGGACATGCGATTGAATGTCGATTGTATGCGGAGGATCCCTATCAGGGCGGAATTCCCAGTACAGGCAAAATTCTTGCAACCCACTGGCCGATGGGCGCAGGTCGAAGATTTGAAGTCGGTTTTGATCCGGGCGATGAAGTGTCCTCCTACTATGACTCGATGATCGCGAAGGTGATTGTGTGGGATGAAACACGAATTCGCGCCATTCAAAAGATGAAACAGACTTTGAGTGAAACGGTTGTGTTTGGTGTGCGGACTAACATTCCCTTGTTGCAGGAAATCTTGTCTCATCCCGAGTTTCTGCAGGGGAAAATGACGACCAAGTTTTTTGAAACTCATTTTCCTAAAGGTTTGGCGGCTCCCGAGTACTCTGAATCCGAGCAAAAGATTTTCTCGGCCATCAATGCCCAACTGTCCGAGTCGCCAACTGCGAGCGGTGCTGCGGCCCCGAGCCCCTGGGCCCATAGTTGGGAGTCCAAATGAAAACGGTGACCGTTCAGTGGCTGGGCAAAGAAATTCGTGTTCCGGCCATTAAGGCGGGCGGAAAACTTTGGATACACTGGCAGGGTGAGACCCACGTTGTAGAGCTGACCGCCGGCGTTCGCCGCACGGGTGGCGCGGGGGCAAAACTTCACCCAGGGGTCATTCAAGCGCCCATGCCGGGCAAAGTGACTCAGGTTCTGGTCAAAAAAGAGCAAGCCGTCCAGAAAGGTCAGCCATTGGTGGTCCTTGAGGCGATGAAGATGGAATACACGCTCGAGGCCGACCGCGACGGCAAAATCCAAGAACTCAACGTACAGGCGGGCGCGCAGGTGGGACTTGGTGAGGTCCTGGTCAGATTGGCGGAAGTATGAAACGAGTTGAAATCGTAGAAGTCGGTCCCCGAGATGGATTACAGAATGAAGAGAAAACACTGACGCCGGGACAGCGATTTGAATTTATCCAACACTTGGCCGCGAGCGGCCTGAAGCGCATTGAAATTGGTGCCTTTGTTTCGCCTAAGTGGGTTCCCCAAATGGCGGGAAGCCTCGAAGTGATTGAACAGGTTTATCAAAGGCGCAAGGCATTCCCCAAGGGGATGAGGTTCTCGGCGCTTGTCCCCAATGTCAGGGGAATGGAAGACGCCCTTACATCTCCAATTGAAGAGATAGCGATCTTTGGCGCTTGTTCGGAGTCTTTTTCTAAGCGCAATATTAATTGCACGATCGAAGAGAGTTTAGAGAGATTTCGTGCCGTCACCAAAATGGCCAAGAAAGGTAAGCGAAAGGTGCGGGGTTACTTAAGTGTCGCCTTTGGTTGTCCCTATGAAGGCAAGGTCGAAGAGCGCCGAGTGGTTGAGTTGGCCCGGACTTTCGCAAAATTGGGCGTCTATGAGATTTCGATCGGTGATACGATTGGGGTGGCCACACCCAACCAAATTGAGTCCATGGTAAAGAAACTCAAGCGGCACTTGCCGCTTAAAAAAATTGCGCTTCATTTGCATGACACCCGGGGTACGGCTCTAGCGAATGTACTGGCTGGTTTGAAGGCCGGAGTGCGAGTCTTTGATTCGAGCTTTGGTGGCCTTGGAGGATGTCCCTACGCCCAAGGAGCAAGTGGAAACCTGGCGACCGAAGACCTGGTTTACATGCTCGAGGGTATGGGCTTTTCAACGGGAGTGGATCTCCCCAAACTTTTGGGGTATGGCCGAACCATTCAAGCTGAAATCGGCCATCCTCTTCAATCCCGCACCTCGCAAGCCGGCCTCCCAAAAGTTAGCAGGCACCTTCACAACCCTGTAAAATCTCTAGCGAATTAACCGCTCACACGGCCTAAAGTGTCTCTTATACGGCCTGATTTTTGCCTCTTACGAAGGGTTTCCACTTAAGTGAATTTGGTAAGAGCGGTGCAGAACTCGACAAGACTTCAGAATTTGGCCAAGGGAATGACGATCGTAACGTTCGTCATCCTTTGCTGGGTATTTCACCGCGCCACACGCTCTCGTCCTGATTGCATAGATTCAAGTTTCATTGGGGCGGTTCAATTTGAAGGTCGGCGCGCCTACAATTGCGCTATGGAAAGTCGACTCGATTTGAGTTCGCTCACCGATCCACTTTCTCTGGAATTTCAGCGCATTCTCACAACGCTTGAGGCTGCCAATTCACTCACCGATCTTTGGCCCGCTCGCGCCGACACTCTCATCGTGGACATCTTATCCCCTGGGGAGTCCGAGGGCGTGACCATTGAGTCCGGCCGGCTTAAGCTGCCCAAACCTTGGCTTGAGCACCGGCGCGAGCTTCGGCGGGCGCTGATCATGACCATGATTAAAAGTCAGGGCGCTTTGGGTAGCCACGATGACTTTGCTCTTGAGGTAATGGCCGACTTCATCGTCAGTCTGGTCTATGGGGACGAGGCCCCGAAGCTGCATCTCCCATCAACTCCTGTGCGATTTTCGGATTACTGTCGATCGGCCTTCTTGTCGCTTCTCGATGCGAAAGAATGTCAGACGGCCAATCGTGATTTTATGGCCATTCAAGAATTGGCCGGGGTTCGTCCTCTCGTCAGCCAGATTTTGCTTAAAGTTTTTCACCGGGCCAGTCTGCGCGATCAAATGAGAGCCATGCAGGCCCTCACCAGTAAAGCCGACTTTCCAGTGACTCTAACGCCGGTTCGATCGGGTGTGATGGAAGTCAGTCAGTGGATTGGAGAACTAGTTCGGCAATATCTTTTAACGCTCGAACTTTTAAAGCGCCCCGAGAATGAGTTCGCACTGCGCTCCACCCTTCGGGAATTTGAAGTCGAGGGCCCCACCCGCTGGGAGCTGACGGTGGACATCACCCGCACGCCGGCCTGGCGCGAAATCGTACGCCAGCTCGAAGTGCGAAGTCAGTTTCGCCCTAAAGAGCGGATTCTTATTTTCACTCCTGATGGCGCCATCGCACTTCCCGCAAAAACCCCGGTTCATTGGGCCGCCAACGAGATCCGCTCGCAAAAACATGTCATGATCGCGTGCGATGAACCTCTTGTTGATGAACTGAGGATCCGCGCTCGCCACGTTTACTCACAGCAAACTTGTGCGCGCCTAGATCGGCCTTTTTGGGATTAGGTCAGGACCTCTGATCAAGTTCATCCGATTTTTTTGCATCTCCCGTCATGAATGAATATTCATTCATTCGAAAGTTTCTTGCAAAATCAAGAGCTTGAGATTCACTTATCTTAAAGCGAATTATACGATAATATTTATCTATTTTTGCAATCCATCAATCCTCCGATACTGTCTGTGTATGCCCGGAATGAATCCGGTCATTAAAGGGAGGACCAATGGTTTTGCCGAGGGCCGTTTCTCTAAAGCCAATTCTTGCTTCGAAGGGTGGAGTTCACCTAACAGCTTACTTAAGTAATGATGGACGTCCACAGGATCTAGGTGTTCAAATAATCGCCGCCATTGAGGCCGCTGAAGATCTGGTCCTCCCGGTACTTTCTCCGGAGAATACGAAAAAGTTCCTGGAGCCACTCGTAAGCCTTGCCTCCGATCGGAACTTCTTGAAAAGAATGAATGGAAATCTCGCGCTGTTTCGGACCCTTGATTCATTCCGCATCATTAATTTGCCCGTAGAGGTAAATCCTATTTGTGTTGTGGCGAATTCTTTCCATGTGAAGCCCTTGTTGAAGTGGCTACAAGTTGACCGCGAGTTTTTGTTGTTGGGAATTGAACCCCGCATGGCTTCACTACATCATGGCACAATGTCAGGTATTCGCCATGTGGATTCAGTGGTCTTGCCTGAGCACCTTACCCCAACAGGCCATCATAGCACTTATAGTGAATTGAAGGATTCGCGTCTGATTAGCGCGAGAGTCAAGGAGACAATGATTTGGCTGAACGAGTGGCTCCAAGGATTGACAAAAAATGCCAAGGTCTTCACGCCCAAATTGTTTGTCGCGGGCGATGCCCGGCTTACACAAGCCCTGCTGGGAAACCTCGACTATAAGGACGTGCACGCATCACCGATCTACGGTCAGTTCCGGCAAGCTCTGATCCCGGTAATATGCGCAGAGATTCGCTCCCATCTAAGATCAGACGCGAAATTGCAGTATGAAAGAGTCATACGGGAGTTTCATTTAGCTGAAGAAGAGCGGATGGCCAAAAAGAATTTGTTCGAGATTGGCAAGGCTGCAGCCACGGGACAGATCAAGAAACTCATTGTGGCGGACGGCCTCTCCATTTTTGGAAAGGTTGATCCTTCCGGTGGCGTCGTAATTCATCCGGGTCACCTTGATCACGAAGACGACGATGTTTTGGATGATCTGGCTCAAATGGTGATGGAAAAAGGTGGCGAAGTTATGGTGGCGGATCGCTCTGAGATCCCCAAGGGGCGTCCGGCCCTCGCCATCCTTAAGGGGTCGCGAAGGTCCCCTAGGGCTAGACCTGAAATAAAAGAATCAAAATTGTTGGTGCAATTAGGATAGGAGGATTTGTGATTCACATTAAGTTTAAAGATCTTAAGCCGTCCGAATTAGCAAAAGAAATTGTCTTGGAGCGCTTGGAACCAGTGTTGCAACGGTTTCCGGACTTTGGCCAATGCCGGGTCTCTGTCACCTTGAGTATGGAAAATTCTCCGATCCAAGCCGGACCAGATGTGTTTACGGTAAAACTTTTTTGCCACAATGGGCGCTATAGAGACGTATTGATAGAAAAATCGGCACCCAGTCTCTATGGCGCCCTCGCGGAAGTGGTGGACCATATGCTTGAGCGACTGAATCGCTTTGGTGATAGACGGCGAGTCAAGCAGCGAAACATTGAAAGAAAAACTCGGAATCGAATTTATCAGGAGGTGTTGAATGAACAGAACAGTGCGTGATCTTATTTCTTCAGGCAGGGTAAGCCAGTTCGGCTTTGTTAAGCCGGATGCGAGTGTCCTTTGGGCACTTCAGGTTCTAAAAGCAACCGACACCGGTGCGGTCCTAGTTGTTGACGGTACTGACCTCAGGGGAATTTTTTCAGAGAGAGACCTCGCGCGGGCCGCCACTAGGGCCGGCCCGCTCAATCTCGATTTAGCGGTGGATCGTCTTATGACTAAAGATTTGGTCACGGTAGACCCCGGTCAGACTCTTGAGCAATGTATGCTTCTCATGTCCAAATACCATGTGAGACATTTACCTGTGGTTGAGAATGGAGCGCCAGTTGGTTTACTTAGCATGCGCCACATTATGGAAGCATTGGTAGAAGACAAGCAGTTCATGATTGAGGAAATGACCAAATACTTGATGGGGTCTAACTACGCCTAGATGTTGTCATAGCCTATGCAGGACTAAATTCCATCAAGGATCATCATATCCTGCACATAGGAGGCAAAGCCATTTTGAATGAACGGGTCACTGAGGACGTTTCCCGAGGTGTCCATGCGAATGATGTTGTTGCTGCCGTCGGAGCCGACGATGAGGCTTCCGTCGGGCATTTCGATCATGGCGGTTGGGTTCCACGCGGTGGTAGCCGAATAAATGGTCGTGCCACTGCCCGAACCGTCGCCGGCAAATTGCAAAATTGAATCTGTGCCGTTGGTGGTGGCGACATAAACGAAGCCGTCCGAGTGGGCGACGACCGCTATCGGGTTGGTGTTCCCCATGCTCGTGTTGGCGGCGAGACAGGTCGTATTGGCCGGGTCACTTACATCATAAAAGTTGATAGCATCATTGCCTTGGCTCGCGACTACAACCACATCATTAAGCGTAACGTCCATGCCTCTGACCGTGCCGCTCAGTACGCAACTTCCGACCGGAGTGTTGATGCGGGGATTGCCAATGCGATCGCCGGCCGAATTGAAGCTCTCGATTCGAGCCGTCTCGATCACGAAGAGGTCACCATTCGAAGCGCGGCGCAGATTATAAATGTTTCCGTTCAATTGTCCATTCGCCACGAAGGTGGAGATGCCTTCGTTTCGACCGTACTTCAAGATTCCATCCACGGTGTCCGTTGAAATCAGAAAATGAAAGGGATCCACCATGGCCATGCTGCGCAGGACCCGATTTTCTTGGGTCGCGTCGTAGAGGACCTTCTCAAAACTGCCGTCGAGGTTGTACTGAGAGAGTACAAGTGGAGCCCCTGTAATGGTTCCGCTCGAAGCGATGATTAGCTTTTGATCTGAGTCTAGGACACCGTAAAAGAATCCCTCTGCCCCAGGCTGCTGGCACCCTGTGGGTCCGAGGCAAAAGAGCATCACTAAAAATAGAAATCCGTCCCTTCTCATCTCTCCAATAGACTCGGCCCCGAATGAGGTCAATTTTAGTCCAAAAAATCTGATCTGGCCGAGAAGGCCAGGAGAGCGAAAATCCGGTCTATAGTCGGTTAAGATTTGCGTCCGTAAAGGAAAAGCCGTTTGAACGGATAAAGATACGGACCGTCTCCAGTCACTGCGAGCACGCGTTGCGTGTAGCTGTCGATAAACTTCTTGTAGCCAATCAGATCCAGCTGCCGCTGGTAGAACGTGAGCAGGGTGCCCTTTGTCCATTCCACAATCTCGTGACCCGACTTCATTGGATGAAGGTAGACCTTGATCGTGACATCTGGATTGGGGAAGCCATTTCGATGTAAGAAAGTGGCGTAGGTCTCCGGCGGAAGAACGGGCGGGACTCGGATCTGCAGCTTCATTTCTTGCGCCACATCGGTCGCCAAAAAGTGCGATGGATGATCAAAATTGTATGGCATTTGAATGGCGATTTGCCCGCGCTCGTCCAGCCACTTCAAGATGCGCGTGAACAAAGCCTCGTGATTCTCCACCCATTGCAAAGCTGCATTCGAAAAGATCAAGTCGAACTTATCGGACGGGACAAATCTTCCAAGGTCGTTGAGCTGAAAATCCAGGCCCTCGCGCTTTCGGGTCAGGGCTTTCTCCATCATCGCGGGCGAAGAATCGATTCCCACGGTATGAGGGATTCTTTTTTTCGCCTGAAGAACTTCAGTGAGCTCACCCGTCCCACAACCCAAATCCAGCATTCTTCGAACCCCTTTGTAGTCGACTTTGTCGGCCAAGTCCCAAAAGGGCTGTGCACGTTCATTTTGAAATCGGTTGTACTGCTCCGGGTTCCAGTTATCCATCGAGGATAGTTTATACTTGCCAGAGCTCTTTCCCTATCAAAAAATCTTAGGTTGATGCGTTGGCTCGGTTTGGTTCTTATGGCGGTGGTGGTTTTGTACGGGCAGCTTATGTCCACGCCATTTCTCAATTGGGATGATGATTCCAATATTTTTCGCAATCCCAATTTCCTCGAGGGAAATTGGTCCGTCTTTTGGACCCAGGCTTACTTCGGTCTTTACGTGCCCGTGACGAGCCTCGTCTGGCAGGTGCTCTACACTTTAGGCAAGGGCTCGGTTTGGCCCTTTCGTATGTTGAATCTCGTATTACACGCGATCAACTGCACCCTTTTATTTTTTCTGCTGGCGAGTCTTGCACGACGGGCGAATTTAGCTCGATCTTCCGTGTTGGTAGGCCTCGGGGTGGCACTTTTTGCGCTTCATCCTCTACAGGTGCAGGCCGTGGCCTGGATTTCGGGGGGTAGAGATCTCCTTTCGGCCGGTTTCGGTCTGGCCGCTATTCTGGTTTTCTTTCGATTCCCTGGTTTTTGGGGGACTCACGCAGCGGCCCTGCTTTTTGCTCTCTCAATGCTCTCCAAGCCGAGCAGCGTGGTCTTGGCTGTTGCCCTCCCGCTTTTGGCATTGGCTTTTGAGCCTAAAGATTTCCGTAGGGCTTGCATTTGGGGATTGGCTTGGCTGGCGCTGGCCATTTTCCCGATTCGAATGGCCCTCGGGGCCCAAGCCGATTTTTTGTTGTCACTGAAATGGTGGGAACGTCCACTGATCATGGCGGACTCCTATTGTTTTTACCTACTCAAGCTCATTTGGCCCCAGCCTCTCTCGGCCAATTATGGGCGGCCCCCGAGTGTGGTGCTGGAACAACCGGCCGTTTTCTTTGAACTCCTACTTGTCTTGGGCATGATTTCCGTTTTGGTCTGGACGATTTGGCGGCGGGACCGAAGAATGATACTCGGAGTTTTATGGTTTTTGCTTTTGCTACCGGTCAGTGGACTCGTGCCGTTTGGATTTCAATTGATCTCCACCACAGCCGATCACTATCACTATCTACCGATGGCCGTGATCTCAGCTCTCTTAGTCATCCGATTGGAGAATTGGAGAGGGCGAATTCCCTTTCCAAAAATGGTTTTGGGTTTGGCTATTTTGATACTGATGGGACTTTCGTGGGCTCGACTTCGAATTTGGCAAAGTGATGAGGCTTTCTTCACCGATATGAAGCGCACGGCCCCGTACTCTTATCCGACGGGCATCGGGCTTTCCGTGGTGAACTGCGCTCAGCACGCCAATTATCAAGAAGGCGTTCATTGGACAGAAGTCGCACTTGCCGATCGCCCGCATGATATCAATGCTTTGGCCAATCAGGCCTTTTGCTATCTAGGGGCCAAGGATATGTCTTCGGTGTTGGCGCTTCGAAGCCATTTGCCTTTTCTGGATTTGGCAGATCTCGCAGTAAAACGACCCACGGCTTACGCTAGTTTTTTGGCTTCCATGGGAACGGCCTTAATGGAAACCCGGAATTTTTCAGAAGGGTTTCAATATCTTTGTGAAGCCTTTCGACTCAAGCCGAATGAACCTCGCTATAAACGAAATATTGAGATCGCCCATCAGATCATGGCCACCCACGCTCTGGACCCTACATGCCGGGATTTTAGGCCCTCCATCACCCAATAAATGGCATGACCCGTGCTAACTCTTACCTTTATGTTAAGCGCCGTACGATATCGCCTTTTAGGCGTCGCTATTTTGTCGATCTATTTCACAGCTCATGCCGATTTTGGTCCAAGCATTTGGCAGCAGCTCCAAACCCAGGGCGATCGAGTGGTCACCGCCAAAATTGAGGCCCTTGACGTGCACACCCAATTGGTACGAGTTGCGTTTGCCGAAACTGGCGAAAATCACGCTCGCGGCCGACTCGAACTCTGCCAGGATGAGGGATCAGCCCCGGCCCATCGCGAAGCCTTTGTCACCGCACTCCATCAACAGCGCCTTGAAATTCTGCGCGAGGCCCTTCGCACCGGCGAGGAAGTTCAGCTTTCTATTAAAGGCCCCTGGTCACCTTGCTTGAGTTCGATTGCAGCGCTACGCAATCCGTCAAAAGGTTGAAATTTCTGAAAGGCCCGTGAAACAATCGGGGTCAGGGATTTCATCGTGGATGTAACAACAAAAGTAGAGACGGAAGTTCTTCCGCCCCGTTTAGGGGAATTTACTGATTATCGCCAGTACTTGCGAGAGTACTACGAATATCGTCGGCATGAGTCTCGTCGCTCATTGCGACCGTACTCCTACGCCACGTTTTCGGCCTCGGCCGACATTAAATCCCCCAACTATCTAAAACTCATTATTGATGGCCAAAGAAACCTATCTATCGATATGGCCCGTCGCTTTGCTAAAGCTTTGGCGCTCGGCCGTGACGAGACAGATGAATTTGTTGCGCTCGTCAATTTTACCCAAGCGGCCGAACCTTTAGAGCGAAATCGCTTCCTTAAAGTTTTGGCTGATCTCCGGGTTCGCCAACAACTTAAATCCGGCGAGATTAAAGCCGAAACCTGGCAGAAAGTGCCAAGCTGGGTGACCTGGGTCCTTTACGCCTTGGCCGATCAGGGCGGCGTGCGATTTTCGACGGAAGAGCTTTTTGAATTGATGCGGGGGAAAGCCCGGATTGAAGACATTCGAAAAAGTTTTGAGAGACTTTTGGAGTCGGGAGAACTGCAAAGGCTTGAGTCCGGCGAAATCGTCAAAGGCCGCGAACTCATGAGCGGTTATGAAGATGTTCCGGTGGAGCTTGTCCGAAAGCTTCAGGCTGAGTTGATCTACTTGGGCCTTGAGTCGCTCTTTCAGGATCAGCCTTTTGAGCGAGAATTTGGGGCGCAAACCCTGGCCTTAACAGCGCAGGAGTTTGAGCAACTCAAATTCGAACTTCGCCAATTTCGCAAACGATGGGCAAAGGACGTATCCGTAGCTCGCAAGACCCAAAAAGGCGACCGGGTCTATCAGCTTAATATTCAGTTGTTTCCTGTGACTTCGAATAAGGCGGGAAAGGTGACTTCTTGAGGTCCCAGCGACAGGCTAAGAAGCCTGTTACGACTCCGACTTTCTTAGGGGGGAGGGGGAAAGCGCCCGCCGCTAGAACTTCAAGAAGATTCTTATTTTCAGCAAACGTACAACTTCAACCAACGTTCAGCGTTCACCAAGAGAGCAACTTTTGAACCAAACTGCCGAAACCGTCAACACCCCTTAAAATCTTTCTAGAGTTGGCCTGAAAAAATATCAGGCTCAAATCTCGGCTCACGGGGCTGAAATTTGTCGCCCTTTACTTAATTCGATCTGAGGCTTTTCCGACACTCAGGCATCGAAATCCTACAATCGAGCCATTTTGCGGGTCTATTGGCCGGCGGCCGCGTCTTCGGGGTCAAAAGATCTCACGAAGCGTCCCAAAAAAGTCTCTTATGGCGCGCTTGCACATCGTCCCCTTTGCCCCTATAGTCCGCCAAATCTAAAAATTTTGCCAAGAGGTGCAGGGGAATTGGTCGCCGTTATCGACGGAGTTGTGAAACGATTTTTTGGGCAAACCGTCGTGGGCGGGGTCAGCCTGCAGGTCGAAGAGGGTGATCTTGTCGCCCTGATCGGACCCTCGGGTTGCGGCAAATCCACCTTCCTCCGCTGTATTAATGGACTCGAGGTCATCGATGAAGGGCTGGTTCAGGTATTAGGCACTGAACTCAAAAGTCCCGAAAAAATAGGTGAACGCGAGTTCGCCAAAAGGGCGCAGATCATCCGTCAGCAAGTGGGTATGGTCTTTCAGAGTTTCAATCTCTTCCCTCATCTGACGGTAATGGAAAATTTGATCAAGGCCCCGATGGTCGTAAAAAATCAGGCCCACGAAGAGGCCGAGGCCGTTGCGCGCGATCTGCTGTCTAAGGTCGGCTTGGGTGACAAAGAGGATCACTACCCAAATGAACTCTCCGGTGGCCAGCAGCAGAGGGCCGCTATCGCTCGGGCCCTCGCCATGGCTCCCAAACTTATGCTTTACGATGAGCCCACCAGCGCTCTGGATCCCACATTGGTGCAAGAAGTGCTGATGGTGATGAAGAAGCTGGACAATGAGGGCATGACCCAAATCGTGGTGACCCATGAAATGCGCTTTGCCCGCGAAGTCGCAGACCGAGTGGCGGTTTTTCATGAGGGCCGAATCATCGAGCAAGGGCCACCTGAGCAAATCTTTACCTCGCCCCAACATGAAAGCACGCGAAGTTTCTTGAGGCATTTTCTATGAGAATGAATCTTCTGAGACTTCTTGTTCTTGGCGCCTTGGTCTTAGGATTGCCGCTGGCGCGGGCCGAAGAAGTTCTTCGTTGGGGTGCGGATATTGAAAGTGGCGCCCCTTATTCTTTTAAGGACTCAGCCAATCCAGAAAAAGTCATTGGTTACGAGGCCGAAATGGTCCAAGCGATCGCGGACCGCTTGGGCATGCGGCTTCAGTTTTATCAAAACAATTGGGAAGGCTTGGTTGAAGGACTTAAGCGTGGGGACTACGACATTGTGGTCAACGGACTTGAAATCACACCCGATCGACGTGAGGTGGTGGATTTCTCAAGACCATACTACATTACTGCCGAAGTGATTTCGGTTCGTAAGGATGAGACACGGATTGAAAAGTTTCAGGACCTCGAAGGCAAAAAAGTCGGAACTCTAGCGGCTTCGTTGGCGCAAAGAATTTTGGCGGAGCAAGAATTTCCTTTCGATATGATCACTTATAGTGAAGAGGTTCATATCTACAATGACCTGGCACTCGGTCGAACGGATGCCGTCTTCTTGGATGAGCCCATTGCCATTTATTATTCTAAACCGAATCCCCGATTGAAAATCGTTGGCGAGCCCGTGGGCCGGATGGAATACGGTGTGGCCACTCGCAAGGGCGATCCTCTAGGCGCCAAAATTGATAAAGTGGTCGCCGACATGATCAAGGACGGCAGCCTTCGTCGAATTTTAGAGCGATGGGGTATTTGGAATTCGATGTCGGCCAAAGAGTGGGGTCAAACGATTGAGCCCGAAACTTCCGCCGTAGAGTATGAGCGCTATCTCACGACGGCCTTCGCCCCTATCAGCTGGGTCGATCGGCTCAAGCGCTACGTATCTTTTTTGCCATTGCTTGGTAAGGGTGCCTTGATGACCCTTAAAATTTCGATTTTGTCGATGATCTTAGCCATGATGGTGGGACTGATCGTAGCGCTGGGGCGCCTCTATGGACCTTGGCCAGCCCGATGGTTGTCCGTCGGATTTGTCGAGATTTTTCGTGGAACCCCGCTTTTGATTCAGCTGTTTTTGATTTTCTATGGATTGCCTCATATCGGAATTCGACTGGATCCATTTATATCTGCGGTGTTGGGCCTAGGTCTGAACTACGGCGCCTGCGAAGCTGAGAACTATCGCGCCGGGATTCTATCGATCCCGAAGGCGCAAATGGATGCCTCGCGTGCCCTTGGAATGACTCATCAGCAAAGTCTGCGGCACATTGTGATTCCCCAGGCGCTGCGGTTAGTGATCCCTCCTGTGACCAATGACTTTATCGCACTTCTAAAGGACTCGTCCTTGGTTTCGGTGATCACAATGGTGGAGCTCACGTCCACATATGGACAATTGGCCTCGACTTACTTTGATTATCTTGGCATTGGACTGCTGACCGCAGCCGTTTACTTCTTGATCGGTCTGCCGTTTGTGCGCCTCTCGCGCAAACTTGAAAATGGTTTGGACAAAATGAATCGCTCGGCTCTGCCGAATCGTTAAGGCAGCCCCAAGCGAATCCACTGGATCATGGTGGAGATTTCATTGGGTGTAAGGAGGGGAATGTTAGACCAAACCGGTGGCATGGGTTCTGCCTGGTCCTGAATGACGGTCATCAAATAGCTTGTCTCTGGTTTTTCAAAACTGAGCAGCTTTTCGCCGAGGAATTCTCGATCGCGCTGATCAAAGATCACCTGGCGAGAAGAAAGATCCAAAAATTTCGCCTTGCCGTTTGGATTGTGACAGACCACACACTTGGGCAAAAGTATGTTGGCGTTCACCGATTGAAAAGTGGGCATCAAAGGAATATCCACAGGTTCGCTTGGACTTGAGGGGTCCGCTTTTTCCGGGGCGCCGGCCGCGGCCCAGTCCGCTAGAATTTTTTGAAGAGCTGGCGCAAGTGGACCCGACTTAGGCATTCGTCCCGCTTTGACTGAAGCGACCATACGATCTATCTCACGTTTTACGCCGGAATATTGGGCGTATTGCGAGTGACAGTCGATGCATCCTGCCGGTTGTAAGACGGCCGCTTTTACCGACTCAAAATCAAGGGCACCAGAGGTTTCAAGGTTACCTTCGCTTCCTGGAATGACCTGGTGGGAGCTCCCACACGCTACCAGGAAAGAAAACCCCACGAAAGCGAATAGCTTTTGCAACATAGTACCCTCCCCACAAAAAAGTTCGATTACAATCGTGGATCTTCGCCTGAAATTCGCTTCCAATGTCCGTCGGCACGCGCCTCAAAACCTGCGACGTCGGAGTCGAAGTTTCGCTTGGCTCGGGCCGCAACAAAATAGTGCGCGCGATTACCGTGAATGGTGAAAAGTGTGGGTTGAATGTCGATGTACTCACCCGAAGCCATCGCATACGCGCACCATCCACCATAGGTGGGCTCGTACTTCGCAGGATTCTGCATGAACATCTCCATGTGCTCGCTGGAGGCGAACTTGTAGATGACGCCCAGATAATCCAGTTGAAATTCCTCTTTGCCAGGTTGAGCGGCGCTGCCACCCTCAGGAAAGACGGCTACGGGGTCATAACCTTTTAACCCGACACCATTTTCCAGATTGTAAACGGCCACGTTGCGAACGGTTTCGGCGTGAACACTGCCCCAGCTGAGCAAGGCGCCGATTGTAAGTGCTAGTAATTTCATTTTATTCTCCTCTTGTTTGGGCTGGATGATCAGCAGTGAAGGCCACAGCAGCCGGTAAACTCGCCAGGTTCTGCAACTGCAAAACGGTTCCAACAGCTGTGTTTTCGGGGATTGTCACTCCCAACAAGGCGATACCAGATGGATTGGGATCCGAATCAGGATAGGGTTCAACTGTGATGACCAGGCGATGGCCGCCATCGGCGAGGTCGCTACCCAAAGTGACAAAGTCCGAGCCAGGTACTGGGGGGATATCTAACGCCAGCGGGCCCGCGTATCGGCCTGCGGAATCCGAATCGATGCCCCCGTGGGCTCGAAACAATCCGGTCGAAGTTTTAATGCCAGTGCAAGCATCCACGATCCAGCCTTCATAAACTTTTCCAGTCGGTAGCTCGGGAAGCGTCAGCGAGAAGGACTTGTCTCCGGGGTTCACAAACCAAATGCCTTGATTCGTTGGTCCTGCGGCGTCGGTGGGTGCGGCGATCAAGACGCTACCTGAGGCCTGGCTTAGGTCGGGCAATTCCGCCCACGCGGCGGCGCTCGATGCGAGGGTTAGTGCAAGTGATACATAACAAAGTTTCATTTCAACCTCCCAGTTGATGTTTGAGAGCCCATACGTTTGTGGCTGCTCTTTCGGTGCAATTAGATTTGATAAATTGTTGATTAAGCGTAGCTAAACTCAGGGGCCCGACGTATGTAGTGTTGGATGGGGGGGGGTGAAGAATGCGTGATCTGAACGTCGAACAAATTCGAAAACTTTGGATTCTGGATCTGATCATTCAATCGGGAAGCCTTAAGGGGGCCGCGCTCCGCGCAAGGGTTTCCCCCAGCGCCATTTCACAAACTCTCACAAGTTTAGAGGGCGCACTGGGACAGCCGCTGATCATTCGCGAGCGAGGATCCGTTCAGCCAACACCGGCGGCGTTGCACGTTTTAGAGGTGGTCCGACCCGCCTTCGAAGCCTTTGATCGGTTGAATGATTTGAATCGAACTCCTATTCCACAGATCTCCTGGGTCAACTTCGGAACCTACGAGAGTCTTGCGATCGATATTCTGCCGGGCCTTGTACAGTCTCTCCGAGAGAAACTCCCCCGACTTCGTTTGGGCCTTCGTATCAGTCGAACCGAAAATTTGTTGACCATGGTTCGAAAAGGGGAGCTTTGCTCGGCGCTTGTGAGTGAGACCGATGGGCTCGAAAAATTCTACGTCAATACGGTTTTTGAAGATCGCCTGGGTTGCTACGTCAGCAAAAAATCTCCCCTTAGAAATGAAGGCTGGGCCGTCCATAAGAAATTGGGCCTTGGTTCATTGGCGCCGGGAAAATCGGGATTGCCCCGCTATTACTCCCGTTTTTTGCGTCAGCTGGGCGCCGTCAAACCATTTGTCCAGAGTGAGAGTTTTGAAGCTCTCAGGGCTGCTGCAGCCACAGGCGTTTTGGTGGCGATCCTTCCGGAGCGGGTGGCCCAGAGGTCCGACGACTTAGTCGATGTCACCCCTGACTTTACACATCGTGGGGAGCACAAAATCAGCGTTGTGAGCCAGACAAATTGTGATCGAGATGAAGCTGATTTTATAGCTTCTGAGTCCAAGCGCCTTCTCGTTCGCGCCACGAGCCACAGCTGAGGCAGCCAAAACGTCCCATTTTACTAGTATTTTTAAATAGTTGTGCCAGCCCTGGGGGGGTGGCGACAAAACACGCTCAACACCTGTAAAGGCTCGACGGCTCATATTGCGACAGGATCGAGCTGAACGGGAACAAATCGTGATATTTGATGCCTCCATGATGAAAGCACAAGGACGAATACTGACAGTGATAGCGGCCTTCCTCCTCGCCTTACCGGCGGCCCAGGCCAAACGTGTGATGGACGACGAAAGCACCTCGAGTAGACCTGGCTTTGATTTTACCGGCGTGAAGGCGACGGCTTATTCAGCGGCCTGCCGCTATGACCGCCACGGTGGTCCGAATGCTTCGCCCTCGACCTTGAAGCCGAGGTCGTACACGTTAGAAAGCGGAAGTCCAATCGTGATGGTCGCCGTTCCCCAAAGTCGTGGTACCAAGTCGCTGGTGGGCTGCTTTTTAGAATTGGATCTATCTCAATCGACAGTGCCCAAATCCATGCGTCCACTCTTTCAGAATAAGAAATTCTTCGCCGGCGATCATTACGGCACAGGTTCAAACGGGATGAAGAAAATCGACATTTCTTACGACTGCCGCCCAGGTTTGAATAACAAGACCTTTAAAGGAATTCGCATCAAGAAAGGTCGTTGCGTAACCAACTGGCGCAAAGGCAGCAACACTCGCATGGCGGTCGCAGAAGAGTCTCGCAAGATTCAAATCGCCAAAGCCAACCCCGGCGCCGGCCCTGCCAGCGTCGATCCTCAACCAGGGATCGGAGTGTCCTCGACACGTCGAGAGCCGCCGAAACAAGTCAGTCGCCCAGCCCCAGCCCCAGCCCCGAAAGCCAAGCCGAAAACCCGCGTGGCCTTTTCTGGATTTTGGCTGCCGCCTCCGGCCAATCGCTAAATATTTTTAGGGATCAGTTTCGTATAAATAAAGTAACCAATAACGGCGTATAAAATCGCCGCGGCAAATCCGGCCTCTCCGGCAAAATAAGGACTCAATCGGCCGGGCAAGTAAAAGGCGGGTCCAATATCACGCATCCAGACAGTGTGAGTGGCGTGAGCGAGCGCCACCGGTACGATGGATTTTGAATAATTCCGCAGCCAACTCAAGAACACGCTGAAGCCGGTCATCGACACTGTAAATAAAACGGCACTGAGCCAAGGCATTGGCGATTTGGCGTAGTCGACCCACAAAATCAGTGGCCAGTAACTTAGCGACCAAATGAATCCGGTGACCAGAATAGGTGCAGGCACTTTGGCGCGCATTAAATGTGTTTGAAAATAACCGCGCCAGCCGATCTCTTCTCCAGCCGCCAAAATAAAAGCGACGCCCACACTGGCCAGCGGTTTAAAAAAGGCGAGGCGCAAATAGCTTTCTGCCGGCAGTCTTGGAGTCACTATGCCCGCCACTATTAAGGCCCCCGTCACAAGACTCACCATAAGGACGGGAATTACATAAGCTAAAACCATCGACATGGGTCCCGGCTTGATCAACGCTAGATCCCGCAGCTTGTTGCCGAATTGATTGGAACAAGCAAACCCGACAAGACCTGGAATCCACATGAGTGGAACGATCGCAAGAGTCGTCATGGTGCGAGCCTCTTGCACTATGTAAACGTCCAGAACGAAACTGAGGGCGGCCACTGCGAGAAGAAATACCAGAGCTTGGCTTTGGGAAGAAAGCTTGGTGCTCACTTCGGATGTCGGGCTTCCAGTATGGCGGCGAGTTCGTTCAAGCCGTCACGAATCTCTGTCAGTTCATCGTGTCGACGCAAAACCATACGCGAGCCATAGTGTCCGTCTTTTAAATTTTGAATATGCCGGTTGATCGGAATCAAAGGGCCGTAGATTCGATTGCTCACCTTAATGCCGATGTATATGCAAAACAGTCCCATAAAAAAGGCGCCCACCACGAGCATAAAGAACGGCCAAACCATGGTGTCGCGTAAAAGGAAGCCGACTTCCGTATCCACCTGTTGTAAATCGGTCAGGCGTTTGAGCGTGTGATTGAAAACCACCCCCGTCAAAGCGACAAGGGCCGTGATCGAGAGCATGGCACCACCGGTGAAAAGCATGGCAAACTTCAGCTGCCTTTGAGGTCGAACAATGAGACCGGCTAAGGTCCGTCGATGCGGATGTTTCTTGCTCATAACTAAAAAATATCAGGTTCGTATTTCGAACACACGGATCAATAAAAGACCCTGGCCTATGGTCCAGAGGGTATGCAGTCAATTTTCACGGTAAGAGAACACCCGGAGCACCGTGTGGTTTTTGGAAAGCTGTAACCAGTCTTGGCCAAGGGAGTGGTCTTTTTGCAGCTCGGGCAGATAAATTCTCCACTCAAAATTTCTGATCTTCCAGTCCATGTGGCAAATCCAAAGACGGCGCCAAGAATGATCAAGGACGGCACCAGGATAAAGTGAAGAATCGGGATAAAGATGGCAAGGCCGGCGGCTAACCAAAGAGCTCCGCCAATTTTGAAGGCCCGAATGGCTCTCTCACCTGAACTGAAGTCGCGCACGGTGATCTTCGACTCTACTTTTTCGTTGTCGAGTTCGCAGAATATTGTTTGTTCACGAGTTCCTGTCGTCACGGCGGAAAACCTTTCTTGCGGAGAATTGACACGTCTATCCAGCGGCCCCCAATATAAAACCAAGGGGAGGCCAAAATGAACAACCAAATGCCACCTGTCGATATTCCTTTTGGTTACGCCACAGAATGGTGGCTCGCGGCCTGGCGTGTCGCGCGGCAGAACTATGCAATGGCATTGGCGACCTCGATGACCGCCCTTGGAGTTCCACTTTTGCTAGCCTACCTGGTCAATCGAATCGGTGCCCCCTCGTGGATCGCGGATCATGTTGTCAGCCTAATACCGGCTCTGATGGCGCCTGGTCTATTGTTGATCAGCCGAAAGTGGTTGGCAGGTGAGCCCGCAGCTTATGAGGAAATCTTCGCCCTCTTCAAAGACACTGACTTACGCAAGCGCTACCTTCCGTATCTGGGTGTCTCCATTCTGACAGGAATTCTTAGCTCCGCTGTTTTTTATGTCTCGCCGGATTTGAGCTTGAATATGCTTTTAGTCGGCGGATTGATTGGTGCGGCGATGTGGTCCGTGACTTTTGCCGGCCCCTTGATTGTTTTTAGAAATATGCCGATTCAAGAAGCCCTCAAACTATCCGTTAAGACTTCGTTAACTCATTGGCTGCCCTTGTTGGCGACTTTAGTTATTGGGCTCGGAATGGCGATTGTGATGGCGGTGGCGTTCTTGTTGCCGTTTTTCTTGGTCTTCTTACCTATGTGCGCGCCGGTGATTTACCTTATTTATGCCACGATTTTCGAAAGAGTGGATGTCGGTCAGGTGGGGCGCCCGAAAGTGACGCCCCTAACTCCCGTTATTTAACTTCGACGACTTGACCTGTGCCCAGGAAGTGAATGTTGAACGGCTTGTAGTAGTTGATCAGCTGAAGCTTAGGTTGAAACTCTGGTATCTTCTTGCAAAATACCCGAGTTGACCGTTCGTTCTGGGCGATTTGCAAGTGAACCGCCACATTGTGCTCGTCAATAACCTGATAAGTGACGGGCATCAAAGGATCCACGCAGCCAATGCCATCCACATGCATATTCACGATGGTTCCGTTGGCGATGCAAACAACGTCCTGCGGACAAAGTTCGCTTGTGCTTTGAACCGTCGCACTGACGTCCGTCAAATACTGCGTACCTTTAGGTACAGGATGACTCGCGCCCCATGCGAGTTGACCGGCAAGGCCGAGAACTAAAACTAAAGCTTTCATTTTTTTCTCCCTCTTAAGAATGAACACCGGGGGAAAATATCAGCACTGCAGGCGAATGAAACCTAAACCGGTCATTTGAAAAATTTGGGTGATGAATCCGCTTTGGCACCATGGCGACCCGGGCGGCCCTCGCCCGCTAACTGAATTTGACGATCGACCATGTGGTTAAAAGTGCGAAGCAAACCATCGTGTGGCCGAAGACTAGTATCTAAGCCAATCGCGGGTGCGAGCAAGTCTAGCGTTTCATGAATCGCCTCGACGGTGGAGTAGCACTCTGGGCGCGGTTGCTTGCGCACCCGAAAATTCGAGGGCTTTCTTGGCGTGAAGCAAATTCTCTTGAGGTGATCTAAGTCACGACTCTGATTCACCGTCTGGCGAGCGGTGGCCCAGGTTCCATCAATCACCAGCAATGTGAGTCGGCGTGTGGAATCCAAAAAAGAAAAATCTTTCCGATCAGCTGCCCGCGATAAATCAATCGCGTGACGTCCAGGATAGAGCATAAAGACTTGTCGGCCAGGATCTGTCAGGATCTTACTCAGCCCCTCGTGATGGTTGAACAGATGACCTATGAAAAAATGCGAGCCCAGTAGGCTTAAGTGAGACAGTCTTCCGGTCGTCATGCGCCGCCGTTTCACTTCGATCGGATGAATCAGAATTACGAAATCAACGCCAGGCTGAAATGGGCGTATATTCGGACAAAAACAAGCAAACATAGGCTGCCAGCAGCATGGGCACTTAGTGCGTTTTTGCTTTTGTAGTTTTTCCTGTTCGATTCGGTTTTGTCGGTAGGTTTGAATATCCAAAATTACACAGTCCCTCGTGCAACTCGCCACATTATCGTATCAGGAGTCTTGCTAATTTCCAGGTGATTCGACAAAGTCCGGTCCAAACCCTTACCAAAGAGAAGGCAAATGAACACAATCGCATTCTTATTGTTTCTTCAGTTGGGAGCCCAGGCGACACCCGCTCCCGTAGCGGAAGTCCCGAAGCTTTACACATCGTTCTGGAACTCCGACTCAAACATTCAGTACAACAACAACTGCTACAACTATTCGACTAACCGCGTGACAAACTCTTTCGCGCAGCCTGGCGAAGCCAGCGGCAAGATGTATCAAGACATCACCTGCAAAGATGTTTATGAGGCGGCTTCGCAAGATCTCGGTCTTGAGCCCACTGAGTACTTTCCCTACACCGACAAAAAAGATGACACTTTGATTGCTGTAGTGGTGGCTCCGGGCTACGACTATCACTGGTATCGCCGCGACGACAACGGTCAGTGGTCACACAAACCGGGTGGAACACCTGCCACTGAGTTTGACAACAGTGACAGCATTATTGGTGACCCGCGCACGGCTGATCGCGGTCCTTACAAAGAGTTCTGTGGTTACTTCCGCATTAAGAACATCAAGGGCCATGATCACGAGCAAGACGGTGGTCAAGTGCGCGTGGGCAACATGGAGTCTTTGCCTGAGAAGAAAAAGTCGACGGTTGAAATCCTCAAGTACTCCGGTCGTCCGAATCCAACAATCGATTTGGAAGAAATGCTGAAGGATCCGAAATTCGTTGAAATGCTCCGTGGCTCTAAAGATGGCATGGTTCCGCTTGCTCAGGCGACAGCGAAGCAATTGCGCGATATGAGCAAGCTCGGCGATCGCGGTTTCCTGATCCGCGATGTTGAAGGCAAGGTTTTCCGCAAAGGTTCGACTGTGCAAATCAC
This sequence comes from Bdellovibrionales bacterium, assembly GCA_050250515.1. Classification (GTDB taxonomy): domain Bacteria; phylum Bdellovibrionota; class Bdellovibrionia; order Bdellovibrionales; family UBA1609; genus JALHOQ01. Next base: position 25,732 of record JBFWON010000028.1, read on the forward strand.
CGGCGGACAAGCCGTGTTGATGCCGCCAAGCGGTCTGTAATCGTTAGGCGATTCCAAAAAGGTTTAGAAACCGCTGCCTCATACGCAGCGGTTTTTTTATTTTGCGAAGTCTTTTGGCAGGCCCGCCATAATCTCTTGTCGTAGAGCCTGTAGAGCCGCGCTGTCTAAGGCTCGGCGTCTTCGGGTTAAGTTCACCTTGCGCTTAGGTATAGGCTCGGCCAGTGGTCGCAGCAGGGCATTCTTCGATTTCGGCAAACTCAGGGTGGCCAGATAAGGCAGCAATGTATAGCCAAAACTTCGCTCGACCAGGGCGCGTACGCCCTCAAGACTTCCGACTTTGATGTTCAAATTGCCGTGGCGAGTTCGCATTTCCCGGCCCAGATGACAGACCTTGACGATTTCATCTTTTAAGCAGTGACCATCTTCAAGCAGCCAAATGTCGCGGGCCTCCAGATCGTCGGCGTGCACCCGCTTTTGCGTGGCAAAGCGATGATCGGCGTGGACGTACAAAAGCATCTCTTCTTCATAAAGGTCGTCTTGTTGATACTTCTTTGAATCTTCACGTGTGGCTAAAATGGCCACATCGATCTCTTCTCGGTCTAAGGCTTCAAGGCAAAGCTCGGTTTTCATATCAGACAAAGAAATGCTCAGTTCGGGATAGCGCTCATTCAGGCGCTGTAAGAAGAGCGGGACTAAATACGGTGAAATGGTGGGGATGACTCCGATGCGTAGTTCGCCGCTGACCGATTGGCTTTCGTGGGTGGCCAACTGCATGATCTTTTCTACCTCGGCGTAGGCGACCTTGATTTGCTCAATAATGGGACGACCAAACCGGGTCGCCTGAATGGGGCTTAATTGCCGGTCAAAGATCTCGGCGCCGATCTCTTCCTCAAACTTAAGGATCTGCATGCTCAGCGTCGGCTGGGTCACGTGACACGCGGCGGCCGCCCGCCTGAAGTTGCCTGCGCGGGCTACAGCCAGCACGTACTGCATCTGGGTGACACTGATCAATTGGACCTCCCGATAGATAATATCTATCATATAATAAAAATATAATATTTTATCAATCGCCAAAAGGGTGCGATATTGTCAGAGTACTTAACCAAATAAGGGCACTTACCAAAGGGTCCTGCAAGATTAAAAGGAGAGTGTAATGAGTCTACCCGACGCCACTGGCAAGAAAATACCGATGGTTAAATTTCAGGTTCGTGAGGGTCACAACTGGGTCACCAAAACCACCGATGATTATTTTAAAGGTAAAAAGGTCGTGGTTTTTGCCCTCCCTGGCGCTTACACGCCCACGTGCTCGTCAGTTCACTTACCTCGCTACAGCGAATTGCGTGAAGAATTCAAAAAAGCAGGCGTGGACGATGTGATTTGTCTTTCGGTCAATGACACATTTGTAATGAACGAATGGCAGCGCGAACAACACGCCGAAAATATCACAATGTTACCAGACGGTAACGGTGAACTGAGTGAAAAGCTTGGACTTTTGGTCGACAAATCGGCCATTGGATTTGGTAAGCGCTCGTGGCGTTATTCGATGCTGGTGAATGACGGCACCATCGAAAAGATGTTTATTGAAAAGGAAGTTCCTGGTGACCCATTCGATAGCTCCAATGCGGAAACCATGCTCAGCTACCTGAATGTCGAAGTGCCAAAGTCTGTCACGATTTTCACTCGGCTGGGTTGCCAATTCTGCGCGGAGGCCAAGGATCTCTTGAAAAAGAATAAGATCCCCTTTGAAGAGCATATTCTCGGCCAAGATTATTCAATCAAGACTCTGGTCGCCTTAAGTGGAACGACTAAAGTTCCCCAAGTCTTTATGAATGGTCAGCGCATTGGTGGCGCCGAAGAATTGAAGAAACTTTTGAACTAATAGAGGCATTCCAATGAAGCAGGTTCAAGTCGCGATTATAGGGGCCGGCACCGCCGGCCTCTCCGCTCGTAAAGAAGTGGCCACTAAGACCGACAGTTACGTGGTGATTGACGATGGTCCACTTGGGACCACCTGCGCTCGGGTGGGGTGTATGCCCTCTAAGGTTCTGATTCAAGTCGCCAACGATTTTGCCAGGCGGAAGAAGTATGAAACGGTGGGCATTCACGGCGCCGACCATCTCACCGTGGACCGCAAAAAGGTCATGCAGCACGTGCGCTCTTTGCGCGATCGGTTTGTTCGCTCAGTTATGGGCGGCATGGACAACTGGCAGGACAAGCTGATTCGAGGTCGGGCGGTGTTTGTCGATCCGCATACGCTCGAAGTGAACGGTGAGACTATTAAGGCCGAGAAAATCATCATCGCGACAGGTTCCAGACCCATTGTTCCCGGTCCTTGGCAGGAGTACCGCTCCCACTTGATTGACACCGACCAGTTTTTTGAAATGGAAACTCTGCCTGAAAAAATGGCGGTGATTGGTCTTGGTGTGATTGGAATTGAAATTGGCCAAGCCCTTCATAATCTAGGCGTCGACATGGTGGGAATCACCATGGGTAAGGCCATTGGTGGATTGACCGATCCCGAGATTCAAAATTATGTGGCCGATAGGTTTTCAAAACAAATGGCCCTTCACTTCAACGGCGCCGAACCCGTCGGAATTTCGGCGAATGGAAAGCTTCAGGTCAAAGCCGACGGTCGAGTTTACGAGGTCGATAAGGCTTTGATGGCTGTGGGACGAAAACCAAATACCGACGGCCTAGGGTTAGAAAAGCTCAACCTGACTCTAGATAAGCGAGGACAGCCCGAAGTCGATCGCAACACAATGAAGCTCAAAGAAATGCCGCACATCTTTTTGCCTGGCGACGTGAATGCCGATCGTCCGCTTCTACACGAGGCCGCGGATGAGGGCCTGATCGCGGGCTACAATGCGGTTTTTGATGAACAGTGTTTTAAGCGGCGGACGATGTTGGCCATTACTTTTTCGGAGCCCAATATCGCGACCGTGGGTAAGCGCTATGCCGAACTGAAACAAGAAAATGTCGATTTTGTCACCGGCCAGGTCAGTTTTGAAGGGCAGGGGCGAAGTATCGTTAAACTTCAAGAGCAAGGACTGCTTCACGTTTATGCGAGCAAGCCGGACGGAAAAATCCTGGGTGCCGAGATCCACGCCCCTGATGGGGAGCATCTGGCCCATTTGTTGGCCTGGGCGATTTCGCTCAATCTAACTGTGAAAGAGTCTTTGCGGCTGCCGTTTTATCATCCAGTGATTGAAGAAGGACTGCGCACAGCCCTTCGCCATGCAGCCGTACAGCTTGAACCCGGCCGCATGGCCGAGCTCTTTCGCTGTCAGGATCCACCGATCCGCTAACTTAGTGGCCGCGACCGTTCAGAACCACTCGGGTGGCGATTCCAATCACGTCGCGTTTATTGACGATGTCCTTAACCAGAAAGAGTTGGGGAACGAGGTACTTTCCTTGCTCCCGAAATGGGATCAATACCCCGATGTCTCCAAGCACAATGAGTCCATCCCGGAGCTGCCAAGCTCCCCCGACTTCAGCCAGTTTTTCGAAGTTCCGTCTGACCTCCAGCGTGAACGTTTTATTAGAATGAGCCTTAAGCGAAAATCGGAGGTCCAGATTTTCGCCCACGTTGGCGTCGCGGTTGGGGCGCTCATCCTCACTAAATAAAAGTTGCTCAGACCAAAAATTTAAGGCCGGCTTCCCCGCGATCAGAATTTCAGCGCCTTGTTGGCGCATGTCTTCATGTGTTCCAGCCGCACAAGCCCCGATTCGCAAATCATCCTCCTCGCGCTTCGGCACCAAACTAAAATGGGCAGGATATGATAATGTGGCCTTGGGGCTCGTGAATCCTCTCACCTGGACATGAGCGATAGATGCATCCGGACGAGCCTCGAGCTCTGCAGCAGCTTCACCGGACAATTTGATCTTGCCACCTTCCTCCGTCCAAGTGCCAGTCGCTGAGTAACGGCTGCGCCCTTTGACATCGGAGTCTTCCAAAACAGTTACTGTGTAACTACCGTTTTCTACCAATTGCATGGACATGCGAAAGCTGGCTTGATCGTTTACATTAACGATGGCCGAAAGTTTGGTCATAGAGCGTTTGAATCCAGCGCACTCGGTTTTTTGCTCCGCCATGAAGGTCTTAAAGCTGGTAGGGGCTCCGCCGCCACCGGGCTGGCCTCCGCCGGCCGCACCGGAACCATGGTTCGACTTTTTGGGCTGACAACCTAGGGCTACGCTCGCAAGGATTAGGAAAAATATACATCTGGCTGACATTTTAAACGCTCCTATTCTTGTTCCACGGTGGATTGCAATTCGAGGGCCGAATCCGGGGCTGAAACTGGTTGTAAACTCAAACGAATCTCAGGTTCACCGAAGCAAAGCTGCAAAGGTGTAATCACCATCTTGAGCTCCACCTGTTCGGTGGGAGCATTCCACTTGGTGGCAATGTCATCAGGCATAATTCCTGTCGGCTCCTGCCAGCGAAATCCCTGAAAATTCCAATCGACGGCCACTTGTTCGGTTGAGTTCATTCGCTTCGCCCAATCCGCATCGACCTTCCAGTTCACCGAGACCTCAACGGTCTTCGTATAGTACTGCTTGGGGAAGGGTGAGATTCTTGCGAGCAAAGCCTCAACTCGGCGCGCTTCGGCGGCTCGCCATCGCTTGCGACTTTTCAGTCGATCTAGAACTGCGGCCAGTGCGCGGTGCGAGCGTGACAAGCTCTTGATCCGGTGACCCAAAATCTGACAAGTGTAAGGCTCAGTGCTGATAAATCGAATCTGAGCAGGAGCGACGATTTGAGTCGCCGCTCCCGCGTGAATGGCCCCACACAAAAATGAGATCAGGGCCCAACCTATTAGTTTCATAGTCGATCCTTAAAGGTCGAAGTTCCGATAAAGCGCAAAGTCCTGGCTTCATCTACAACTTCGCTCTTTTCGTAACCGATGGTGCTATAGAAGCGGGCCACAGCCTTGCTGCTGCCAAAGGTCGCACTGATAAAATCCAGGGCATAACCACCAATTTGGCAATATAGATAGGGGCACTTTTTCAATGCGCTGGCGGCCACATCGGCACCCTTGGGTCCCGGTTCTAGGTGTCCTGGTATCTTCTCGGAGCCAGGAACGGTGCCAATAGCAATGTTCTTCATCACGTTGTCGATCATCTCCGCCTTTAGGTTTTGCACGAGAATGTCATTTGAGTAGCGAGTGTCGTTGGTCTCGCCTACAAATGTGAACCAGTCGCCGCCTTCATTGCGTTGAACGATCTCATTGACCGTTTTGGTCGATAGAAATCCACCACTCTTGGTTTGCTTGGAGATGTGCTCAAACAACTTTTTGAAGTTGTATTGGGCTTTGTACTTGCGGTGTACATTCAGGCCGTAGCCAAAAGTCACGTTGCTAGACAAATGCTTCTCTAACATTGTGGCCGATAGTCGATCGGGGACCTTACCGGAAGAATTCATAAATCGGCAGGCACCACGTGTAGTCAAGCGCACTTTGCCCGACATGGCGGATCCAAAGTACACACTATCGGCAGGAGCACCTTCGCCTTCTTCCCCGGGCATTTTCGCGAGACCTGGGACCGTATAGTCCAAGACTTCTGACTGCTCGACCTTTAATTTGTCACCCTTGGCCGAAATCGAAAGATAAGCCACTTCAACAGGTAGGCGAACGAAATTCTTGAAATGCGGGTTGGCCCTGGCATACTCACCAACCATTCCCTCATGATCGAGAGTGTAGACGATCTTGCCAACTAAGCCTTCGGTTTGGGTAAAGGTCTTCTCGGCTTCGCGCAACTTGGTTAGCTGCTCGCGAATTTCTTCGCTTTCTTTTTTGATTTTCTCTAGATCAACGGGCTCCGCCTGATTGTCCTGACTGCCTCCGCCACCGAGACCTCCGCCTCCACCGATGGTAGAGCCTCCGCCAGAGCTTTGGCCGGGCTTGTGTTGCGCCAAACGTAGCAAGCGCTCGGCTAGCTCGGCGCGAGTTTTCTCTAACGCTTCAAGCTCGCGACAGTCGGATCGACTGGCGCTGGGGGAGATTCCGCTTAGCTCTAACGTTCCCCATGCGGGCGGCATCACATAAGCGGTGCTACAATCAGCATCGAAATAGACGCCCGCGCCTCCGCGAGGGGCTCGGATCTGAATCGTGTCCGAGCACTTGGGCGTCTTCTCTGGAGGGCCTGCGAAGGCGACAGGTGCCGCCAGCAGAATTGGTAAAAGATTGATAATCTTCATAAACTACTCCTATTTTGACCATTCAGCTTTAACTGAAATGATCGTTTGATTGGTGTCCCGAGCTTCACCTAGATCATCCAGCTTTCGGGCCAAACGGGTGGCCGCGGTATCGGAGGATTGAACGAGGCTCGCGTCGGCAGTGTTAATAATGCCGGGGACAAGTTTTTCGAACTTCTCTTGCATAAATGATTCAAATTTAGAGCCCAGCTTCTGGTGTAGTACGATTCCGAGATTCGCGGCGTGCGCCAGATTCTTAATCATGGTTCCACCCTCACTGACCGGCATGCGTTTGAGGTCGTCTTGCATCTGTCGGATGTCAGAAGATGATAAGACTTCCATTCGACGCAAGATAGCCGCATCAAAGGTAGCGACGAGTTGAACTTTCATTTCCACGTGGCCCATCAGTAGGTCACAAATCAAGTCGTCTGCTTTGGCGAGTTTAAACTGAACTTCACCGCCGCTTTGAATGGACTGTTCGGAAGTCTGAAATGCGTGCAGCAGCTCATTCTGAAAGTCGCGCAGACGTTTGACTGAGGTCAGAGGGCGGCCCCCGGTCGCGTACGATAGCGCAGGTTCGACTCGAACTTGATGAATTTTAGTCTCAAGCGCAAGCTTGCTCCCGACCCAGCTGTTGCTGTCCACGATACCGTCTTTGAGGGCGGCTGCGTTCAAGGGGTTGGCCAGAATTTCACCGGAGAAAGTGTTGTCTTGCTCCAGTTCATACTCCAGAGTTGCTCGCAGGCGTTCGCACGCCTTTTCAACCTTGCTTGGGCTGGTGGCATACTTTAAGACGCCGTGAGAGCCCGCCAATTTCATCCCGACACTCATGGATTGGCCTAGCTCCAACAAACGCAGGTTGCCTTGGTCGGTTTTGACAAATGTACTTTGTCCCTTGGCGCCAGGTAGTTCAGCCTTGACCTTGCTCCATTGAGTCTCCCGCTCGGCACGTTTCTCAAGTTCGGCTTGGGTGGCGGCCTGAAGGTTCAGGCCGCTCAACATCGTCATCGTTAACGCGAGATTCATTAGTCGTTTCATGGTCATTCTCCTTAATTACGCTTGTAAGTGAAAGTCGAAGTGTGAGTGCGATAGATCGGTTGGCTATACGACACAGACTCAGAGAACTTTATCTTTAGGTTCTTGATCGATTCGACGGTCTGTTGGGCTTCACCAGCTTTTACTCTAAGCACGGTGTAGGGCTCATCCCAGCACCTGTGATCATAGCGGATTCCGAGGAATCGTTTGGACTGGCAAACACGACGATAGAAAGTCTCCGCTTCGGTTCCAGCCTCTGGCGCAGGAATTCGAACCGGTGCTTCTTTCTTCAAAATGCCCAGTTGGGTCATGGCATCAGCAACTTGTCGAGCCCACTCTGCAAAGACCGCACCTTTTTCACGCTCTTCAAGCTCCTTAAGGGACTCAGGTGTAACTCCGCGATTTTGCAATTCGTAGGCTTGAAACTTCCACTTCGTGTGAGTCGACAAAGTACCCGACATCAGTTCTTTGGCAAACTGATTAACATTAAACTTATCGGGCTTAATCTCCCACTGCTTGTAGAGATCTGACACGACGGCCGACATATCCATGCTGGCTTCGTACATGTAAGAGCTCATAACCGGCACTGAGAACGTCAAGTTCGCAGGCATGTGGGCTTCCATCTCCTTCGGGCTGAAGTCGATGTCGCGAATGTGCTTAACCCCCTGATTCTCACGCATGTTGCAGATCGCATTGAGGCCAAGGACAACTTTGCCTTTAACAGATCCATTCATAATGCGAGAATCCGACTGAGGAGCACTCTCCACGCCACGTACTTTGATGGATGGAATGTTGGTGCTTAGAACGGCTGGGCGAGTGTCACCTTTTTCGCTTCCCACATCAAAAGACACATAGGACTCAGATACGGGCGTCGGCTCAAAGCGCGTACCCTGGGCAAAAAGAAGCTGATTGAGGAACTGGAATCGATTCACTTCCTCTGGCAGGTTAGAGGCAAGGGCCACTGCCATTTTGCCGCCTTCGTAACCGGCTAAGACTTTGATCGCTTTGTCGAGTCGCCCGATTTGCTTGTCGACCATGTCGAGTTGCTTCTCGTAGCCTTCAAGTTCGTCTTTTGGAACCCCAGGCTTGAATGCGACTTCTTCAATCTTCTTTTGCTTTTCGTAGAGGACGCGTTTGTTGCCGTCGAGCTTTCTCAGATCGTCGCACTCGGCATCATTGCTGCTCGAGGCAGTCATCGTGTAATCGAGAGAACCCTCTTGCGGAGGTAGCACATATATAGTCTTGCAGGACTCGCTTCGATAGAACGGACTGGCACCGACCGGTGAAGTCACGATCGAGTTTGGGCAATACTCGGGTGCAATGTACGGAAATTCGGCGGCGCTGACCGACTGCCCTATTGTAGCCGCGATTAAGCTAGCAACGGCGCCTCTAGCGATTTGTTTATAGTTATTTTTCATAATTTAACCCCTTTTTTCCTTTCTAAATGGAGTGGTCTTCGGGGAGCCGATAGGGCAAAGGTGGTGCCAGGCGCTTTAGATCTGAAATCAAATAAAAGGTGGGTAGGTGTCCGACGTGTCCGGAACTCCGGTCAGAAATCTCCAGATTCGGACAGCGAAATAGGATGTGCTCCTTGCGAAATGAACCTCTGGTTGGCACCAAATCTGCTCTAGTCCCATGCAGACGAAAGGAGATTCCCAATGAGAATCACATTAGCCATATCGACTTTGATACTCGGTTTCGCTCTTTATCAATATCAGAAGGTCAGCCCAAAGCAGACCAGCCCGGACGCAGCGCTCGAGAACATGACCCAGGCGCCTCCGGCCCTAGTACCGGCCCCCCCCATTCCTAGTGTAGAGAACGCCCAGGAGCTTGAATTGCCTCCTCCGCCGAAGGCTACGCTTGAAGAACAGGCGGAAAAACTGGAAAGCGAGATCGCAGATCTTCATCATGAGATTAAGCAGGGCGATTACGTTCGCCAAATCAATAGTGAATCTGTAGCTCCTCAAATCAAAGAAGAACTGAGAGCGCGGGTTAGGCTGATGGTTTCCAAGACCATAGAGTTAACTCGGGTCCAAATGCGCCGTATGGACCAAGGGTCCTAGTCGTGAAAAATCTGATCGCAATTCTAATTTTATTCTCCTCGCAGGCGATGGCTTCGGTCGACACTTGCAGTCGTTTTGTTGGGCAAGACAAACGATTCACACAGGCCATCGAATTTCTGAAGCGCTACGAGGGCCGCTATAAATTTGGCGGATGTCAGGTTGAGCTGCATGTGTGCCAAACCATTTCTGAGCAAGACGACCAGGGAGACTTAGTCGCCGACATGCTTGTAATAGATCAAAGAGGCCGTGAGTTTTATGCCCCTATTTATTTCCTTCAGACCACGTCAAAAGACTTTTGGTATCAGCTGAAGAATGGCCGGATCATGTTTCACTATAAATATGAGGATAGATCCCCGGCCCAGGACACTTTGGGGGTTGAGTCCATTCATTTGGAGATTCTGTCCCACTGGGACAACCCAGCCCTAAAGAAGATTGAGATGGGGTATTACATGAGGGCCGATTACGTTAAACGGCACCGTAAACATCGCTACCAATGGGCGGAGTGTGAGGAATAAGTCTAAAGGAAATATTTTAACGTGACAGCCGTAGCCCCAAAGAGAAAAGTGCCCCATGCCATGTCGGCAAAAGCAAACAGCATGGGGTAGTTTTTCAAGATGGCGGCGTTGGTCATATCAAAAATGCCGTAGACACAAAACCCCATAAGGGCGCCGAGGGCGGCGGTCTCTAACAGACTTTTGTCGGCGCAAAGTGGGATCACAAACACCATAAGCACTAAGGCCATCAGTGCATAGGCCATTAGAGCCCCGGGTAGCCAAATGTTAAACTGGCCATTACTGATGCGGCCGATCTCGCTAAGCTGGGAAAGGTTAAAGGGTTTAACCACATAGCCCAGCCAAAGGTAATCGAGGGTAATGGTCATAAACAAAGCGATTAAGAGGCCTTTAACGAAGGTCATGGTCAAACAAGACTAAACGCACAATCTTAATGTTTCAACCGGCTAAAATATGCTACAACAGAGAGGTTTTTGGGGGCGACATGGCTTCGACGTGGGCTGTGAAACCTCAGGAGCATGCCGAGGCGCATGAGGACCTCGTAAAAACGTGCATCTGATATTCGGCAACGATTATCAACTCCAAGCTGCCTAATTTAGCGTAGCTTCGTCTTTACCTGAATCGGCGATGTTTGGGATAAAGGCGCAACTTTAGTCGCATCGGTTGTGGCTTGTTTTCTCCAGGGACCACGACTTAAAAACTCTGGGGGACGGGCTTTGCGAAGGCTGCCACTGGCCGCCGTGAAGTCTTAAGTAAATCAGTGGATAAGCATGTAGTCGCCTGAGTGCGGAGCGCTTGCGGACGCGGGTTCGATTCCCGCCGCCTCCACCATTTGTCGGTAACGACAGGATCGAACTGAGTGACTTCTACTTTGATTTCACTCGGTTTCTTTTTTTCTCATTTTCAGAGGAGAAATCAGTAAGTTGTGGGCAATCCATTTACTTTCTGATACTCGCATTTCATCCAAACAACATGATCAAAGCTGGACACGATTCTGGTTCATGTCTGGACACGCTACATATTTACTAAGCGTGTAGTGTTTGGAGCGGAGGTTTGCAATGGGTCGCACAGATAAGGTCGTATTGAGTGTAGAGGCACTCGTGTTAAGGCGCTTGAGAGAGAAGCAAGGTTTGTCCATGCGTAGAGCCGGACAGCTTCTGGGCTATTCTGATAGCTATATCTCTCAAATTGAAAACGGGCGGGAAAATGTCCCGACTGGTGAACGACTGCTGAAATTCTTAAAAGTGTATGGCGACATCACTGAAAAATACTTTAAGCAACTCTGTAAGGATTTTGAGGAAGATCAGACTGACGAGATGATTATTCAAGACTTACTTCCAAAACTAAAACCCGAACAGCTAAAAGCCATTCGGGTCTTGTGTTCTAGCTTTGCATCCAAAGAACTTTAGTCTTTGATTTTCAAAACGTCTGTAGCGCCAATAGTATCTGCGGCGACCATCTTCATATAGACTTCTGTTGTTTCCATTCGGCTATGTCCCACCATTGTCATAACCTTGATGAGTGGTACCCCCGCCAACAACAGGTGGGTGATGAAAGAAGCCCTCAGACTATGAAAGTTTGTCTGCTTAATTCCAATTTGTCTTTGGAAGGCTCGAAGTATTTTAGCTTGCTCGCCGTGCGCCCAAATATTATTGCGCTTAAATACGAATTCTTTTTCAGCAGATGTCTTCTTCATTTCAATGAGAAAATCTCTCAGAGGTCCATTTATCGGAATTGATCTCGCCTCATCATCCTTTGGCGACTTATATGTTTTAGTTTTGTTGTTAAAAGATCGACGTATAGTAACGAAGCAAGAATCAAAATTGAAATCTTCCCACTTTAAGCCATAAGCTTCGCCTGAACGCAGGCCAAGCTCGTAGGTAATTCTCCAGACTGGATACCAAGGATGGTTTTGCAATTTTGCTTCATCTAAGAGTTTCAATATTTCACTCCTAGTCATCGCTTCCATCTTTTTCATTGGTAAATTCGATGATTCAATTTGAACTCCATTCGACGGATTCATTTTAATTTTTCCAGTATGAATCTGACGTCGTAGAACCGCACGAATATGTTTAAGTAGACTCTTTTTTGTTTCGACCTGCTCTTTTGCTAGTGAAGAATGTATCAAGGTATCAATTTCCTCTTGGGTAATTGCCGATACAGGTTTTCGATCCCACACCGCCGTGTGCTTTTGTAGAGTCAGCTTTGCGGAGTAAATTGTAGTTTCAGAATGACCTTTTGATCGGGAGTATATTTCCCATTCAGCGACGGCGTTTGCCCAGCTAACTTGGCCGGACTTAATTTGCTGACGGAATTCGTCGCGTTCATCAAGCAATTGATTGGCTACAAATCGCGCCTCGCCTTTACTGGGGATTCCCCTTTTTCTGCGCTCAAAGTATTGGCCCTTCATTTCGCAAGTAACGCGAACTTCAAAAACCCCATCAGCCTCTTTGATATATTTGTCGGCGTTTCGCTGCTTCATACAGCCTTCCCCATTACAAATGCCAACAGGTCCGACTCCAAGAAAAAAAGCTTCCCCTTTTTCTTGCCGCCCATATTGTATCCACGAAGCAAGCCCTTGTGTTTCAAGTTGTAGAGCGTCTGGATGCTTATCTTTAAGAACTGGGATGCCTCTTCGGCTGTCAGCAGCTTTTGACCCACCTGAGTTTCCATAAAACGTCCTCCTGATTACGTTTACAGAATAACGCGGTGAGTAATATAAATCAAGTGAGATGTATTAACAATGTGGTAGATACGATATTAACCAAATAAATACGAATACTTATATACTGTCTCATATTGATATAGTAATATAAATGGAAATTTGATCATGATTTGTATTATAATGACTCTGGGGGCAAGTAATGAAGGATGAAGACATCAAATTAAATATGGCAAGAATAGAACTCACCAAAATGATCTCTGCTCAACCAAGCGCGCTTCAATTTTTTCGTTTTCTATCTACGAGGAAGCGTTCAACGCCAATTAGTGATGTTCCTCAGCTATCCGTCTACATGAGACAAATGTTCGGTGAGCAGTTTGATCCGACTCAATTCCATAGCGTACTAAATCTTTTGGTTAAGGCAGGCTTCTGTTTGGTCAGAGGCTCTGAGGGGCGCGAGAAGATTTATTGGCAGCATTGGATCTTCCCCATTTTTAGTACCGACTCGCAATCTCTACTAGGAATTGAAACTAAGCCAATCAAGAGCTTGCAAGGCAATAGAAACGGTTTTGCCCAAGCCCTAAGACAGGTAAGAAAAATTCAAGCAACATACCATTTGCCGAAATCTGAGCGGCCTCATCAGGCAGATATAGATTTTGGAGTTGAAGTTGAATCACCAAAGATTCGGACTGAGCTATCAGATTTTTCTGTAGATGAAATACTAACTGAACTACGAAGGAGGGGTTTGAACGTAAATCTTAATCTCACAAAGCAGTGAGAAAACCATCCCCCAGATTTCCTCTTTGAATCGTCATCTCGATTTCTAATATCTCGATAAAACAAATAATTTTTGAAAAACAAGTCGCCCTATTGGTTTAACGGCTTAGGGCTTCCTATTAACTGGAGTATATATGTATCCGAAGAAATTGCTGAATAAGTCGCAACGATTCGCTGACGAACTTGAGCAACTAGGTTTTGCACACAAGCGATGTAATGTTATTTACCAACTACTTGAGAGGCGCCGAAAGCGCCGGACTCATTCTCAGATAAAGAAGTCGATTGATCGGCTTGAGTCTCTAACTGGATTTGAGTTCGCAGAATTGACGGACGATATGATCGACCATTTGAGTAGTATAGCTGAAGATGTTGCTCGTGATAGGTACGCCAGACAGTATCCAGACGGTAATCCACTCATTAAAAATAATAAGGAGAAGGATCTTACTATTTTCATGGATCGAGAATTGGCGCACATTGGTCGAATCAAAGTGACTCCTTGGGTTGAGCCTAACACTCGTAGGTTAATGGAGAAGATTCCGATTGTTGGGCCGTACTGTCCTGACCTGATTATTTATGGCCTAGGTAGAAACGGTGAGGCCGCGACCTACATAGAAGTTGATGGAAGAATTCACGATACAGAAAAGGGATCTAAGGATGCATCGTTTGATCAGTTTCTTACTTCAATTGGCTTTTACGCCATTCGGATTCCTGCTCATAAGGTCTATTTAACCCGACCTGATTCAGATTCGTGCGACTTTGACCGTGGTCTATGCGCGAAGGTTGTCGATGAAATCAAAAACTACAGGATAGCTAGTGAGAGCGAAATTCATGCGCTCCAGACAAGGGTAAAGCTCGTAAACATTGCTACATGGCTAAGCCTTGCTCAAATTGACCACATTATTAGAGAGAAGTTCAAAGTTGAGTTTCATTTGGCAGATTACCTTAAGCTGGAATTTTACAAAGCAAATGCAGGGAAATGGACGAAGGGAGCAAAGAGCCTATTCAAGCTAACTCCTAAGTTATCGAATAGCAGAATGGTCAATGACCTAAAGTAGTCCCGTGTTACCTGAAGGGAAATACCATACCCCTGATCGTGCTACCTGATACCACGATAGCAAAATTACCATGAACCTTAAGCGTTTCAAATTTACCAATCATTTCAAGGCTCTTGTTGAAAGAACGAGATTGAATTCAAGCCGTGGGAGTACCTATCTACTCCCGTGTTAGGCATACTTGTGAGCATGGCATCGTGTGATAACCTTAGCTTGCATGGTAACTCCTCATCTCTCCATTCCGGTTAAGAACCGTACCTCGTGTTTGCAATGATTCGTTAATATACTCGAATCTAATTTTTAGTTTTGGAAAGCGCGTGAGTAGCCGCTCTACAATCTCAACCGGCGGTACTCCGAGAGTTGAGAATGAATAGTATAATTCAAAGGGCTTTGACCTAAAGGTCACACCCCAAGCATTGCTATCCACCTTCCAAAAGGATTCTCGCAAAGCTGAAAGGTCGAGTTGAGACCTGCGCTTCCAAATGCTGATCAGTCTCGTATCAGGCAAAGGTAATAAAGTGTTGAAGCAAAACTCATTGTAGCTCCCCACGCCGTCAGCCTTGGGGTCACAGCCGCCAATAGATCGTCTGAATTCTTCAAGGGCTTGTCGTGGTCCTTTAACTGTCAGTGTGTTAAAGCATATAGGCGCAATCCCAGAAAGTTCATGAGGCTTTGAGGTTCTTTGAGCAGATTGTCTGTTTGAACAAATTAAAGCTGAGACCCATCGAAATAGCTTGTTTAAGTACAAAGTGCCCTCCCTTAGAGCTATCAACGCCCATTTCGCAAAAAATCATTTCTGATTCTACCGCGTAAATTAGATCAAACAAATTGCGTCCGGTGATCAAGCCATCTTGATTGTGAAAGTAGTACCGTCGATAGAGCTTTTGTAGCTTCTTAAAGCGTAGATTTGCAGACGTGTTCATTTGTCCATACTAACATCTTGCGGCATGCGTGTAAATTATGGCACTACAATTGTAGCTATTTGAAACACTATTTTGAAATTTGTTTTCGGGCCTTTTGGAGATTCTCGTGATTCTTCTGAGAATGATGTGAATACTCTTGAAGGATTAAAGCTTCGATGACTTCAGCTTGAGTCATATTTAACAGCTTGGTGAGCGTTTTAAGCTGTAATAGGGCGTCGTTGGTAATTCTGAAGGATACAGGGTTGGGTCTTAGCGCTCTAGCATCGTCTTTGGGCTTTAGTGGCATACACCGTCCTATTTTGGCACTACAATAATCAATATATTTATAACTACATAATAATCAAGTAAAATGAAGGTATGAGTACAGAAGTAAAAATAAAACGAATAAGAGACCTGGAACATGCAGATTCCAAGTTTATGATTGACCAGATTTTAATTCAGGAAGGTTTGTTGCTCATTTCGGCGGAGCCGAAGACCGGAAAATCAATGGTTAGTCTCGATTTGGCAATTTCAATTGCCTCGGAGAAGCCGTTCTTCAATTACTACAAAACAAATAGATCGGGTTCTGTCCTATTTTATAATGCTGAAGACCAGGAGTCAGTGACGAGAGAGCGATGCTTATCTCTTTGTCGCGCAAACAACATTGATCCAGATCATATCGACATAAACTTTATTTCTCCTTCCAGTGACATAATGCTCGATTCACCTGAAGGGTTAAACCGTTTGCGACAGGCGATTCAAGAGACCAAGCCTGATATTGTGATTTTGGACTGCTTTATTAGATTGCATCAAATTGATGAAAACAACTCGAAGCAAGTGGCCTCAGTGCTTCAAAAGCTAAAAGATATCCGCAATGAGTTTGGATCTGCTATTTGCCTGGTCCACCATAACCGAAAAAGTGGATCATCTGGTCGCTCAGCCAGCCGAATCAGAGGATCTTCTGAAATGCTGGCATTTTTTGATGCTGCAATTATCCTGAATAAAGACATCAACGGTGACATCAAGATGAGCGTCGAACACAAAGCTGCGCAGTGTATTCAAGACGTTGCTATTCGCCTAACCAATGAGGACGGCGAAATCTGTCCACATTTACAGTCTGAAAAATCATCTGCTTTAGTCTCTGTCAGCAAACCCTCAAATGAAGACGTTGTTCGTATGGCTGTGAAAAGTGGGGTGACGCCAATTGCTTTTGAATCATTGGCTACGACCGTCGGACTCTCAGGTCATGAATTACGAGATATCCTTTACAAGTTGATCAAATCTAAATTTATCAGGCATACCCCACATGGATACCATCA
>JBFWON010000029.1:0-42056 GCA_050250515.1 Bdellovibrionales bacterium
CCTTAGGGCGATCATTGACAACGCGAGTAATCGACCCGGTGCCAGGAGTTGTCGATACGCAAGCAGCGGAATTCACAAAAGTAATTCACGTCCATTTGGCGGCCTTCGGTGACTTCGAGGGTTCGGGTGCCCTCGCAGACCACACCGAGTTCGCGGTGGGATTCGTCCATCACGGCACACTCACGCCAGCCGGAGGAGTCCCCGTTGTCACCTTTAGCAAATTCAAGGGATTTGGACGTCGCAAATCCCATGGGATTATCGATTATGATCGGCTTCAATGTGGCGGCCGACACGGCCATAACGGCCACGGTTAACAAAAGTAGCAAAATCCTCATCGCTGTCCTTACCGGGGGGAGGGCATTTTTTATGCCTTTTCGGGCCCTCTGTCCAGGTTTTGGGTTTGGCGTCGAGGAAGGTTAATGGTACGAGAGTTTTCTAGCAGTCCGAACTGTTCACGGAGAGGTGGCCGAGTGGCCGAAGGCGCTCGATTCGAAATCGAGTAGACTGCAAAACAGTCTCGTGAGTTCGAATCTCACCCTCTCCGCCAACTTGAACAATGAGATTTTATGACTTCCGAAGCAAAACCCCATTCCGCAGAATATTTTGGTGAAACGAGAGACTTCTGGTGGAACCGGGATTTTCTAGAGTTGATGGGCCAACGCCTGTCACTCAGTTTGGCCAAAAATGTTTTAGATGTTGGGTGTGGCGTTGGACACTGGGGCCGAGTATGGGAGGCTGTACTTTCCAAGGAGGCTCGAGTCACCGGCGTGGACCGAGAAGAATCTTGGGTGACGAAGGCAACGGAACTAGCAAAAGCCTCTGGTCTTGGCGATCGCTATCAGTATCAAAAGGGAGATGCGAATGCCTTGCCTTTTGCCGATAACGTTTTCGATTTAGTCACCTGCCAAACGGTTCTCATTCATCTAAAGGACCCGAAAGTGGGCCTACGGGAAATGCTTCGGGTGCTGAAGCCAGGCGGGACACTGCTGGTAGCAGAGCCCAATAATTTTTCAAATCGAACCATGATGAATAGTCTAACTCCACAGCTATCTATTGATGAGATACTGGATCGATTGCGATTTGATTTGCTCATCGAACGCGGTAAGCAGGCCCTGGGACTCGGCTTCAATTCCATCGGAGATTTCATACCCGGTTATCTCGCCGAAGTGGGCGGGAAAAACATTAGAGTTTATCTTTCGGACAAAGCCTCTCCGTCTATTCCCCCATACTCCAGTCGGGAACAACAAGTGAACATTCAGCAGATGCGGGAGTGGGCCGAGAGAAAATTCATCGGCTGGGATCGTGAAGAAGTACTGGGCTACTTTCTCGCAGGGGGTGGCCTAAGAGAGGACTTTGATCGGTACTTCAACCTCTTTGTTGAAGACTTTGCTAAAACGCTGAAAGCGATTGATGACGGCGGCTATCATTGTGCGGGCGGAGCCGTAACCTATTTGATAGGCGCGACAAAATAGTCACGTCTTAGGGAGACTGGAGGCTCCTGAAGCCGAAAAAACTCGGTCTCGACGACGGCCAGTTAGAAGCACAACGACCGCGATTGAAATTTTAGTCAAGGCTTTGGCTTCGCCCGTGCCCGCTTCTTTTGTCGTTGACCTGTCGCTTTTCATGCCGCCCCTCTTGGATCTCTTCAATTAATTTGGAACAAAAAGCTTCCAAGTCATCCGGTTTGCGGCTGGTGACAATCCCTTGATCAACTACGACTTCCTGATCTACCCATTGGGCCCCGGCGTTCTCAAGATCGCATTTCAGGGAGGGCCACGAAGTCACTTTTTTACCCTTAAGATCTGCAGCGTCGATCAAAAGCCAAGGGCCGTGGCAGATCGCCGCGATAGGCTTACCGGACTCAAAGAAATCACGCACAAACTGGACAGCATTTTCGTTAATACGAAGAGCGTCGGGATTCATGACTCCACCCGGAAGCACAAGTGCATCGAAGTCACTGGCCTTGGCCTGATTAACTGACAAATCCACTTTCACTTTGTCGGTCCAGTTTCCTTTCTGCCACCCGCGGATGAAATCCTCTTCCGGCGAAACCACCATGGTCTGAGCTCCGCATTCTCGTAGAGCCTCGAGCGGCTTAGTTAGTTCGGAGTACTCAAATCCATTGGTTGCGAGTACAGCCACTTTTCTACCGTTCAAGCTGATTTGATTTTTGGACATACACGTCTCCTTGATAAGGGTTTTAATGAAAGGCTTTCTTATCTGGCGTTAAGCCCATCAGCGATTCATCTAGAACCTCCAAGAACGAGTACGCGATGCAGATGACGTTCCAGATGGGAGGCGAGTTTGTGCGGATTTAGAAGGGGAAAAGATTTTTTCGTCAGGAATTTTGACCCATTTCTGGGATTCTTGGGACGCCTTAAAGACTAGAAAAAATAGAGGACCAAGGACAATCCCGTGAAGGCCGCGGCATTCAGGGCGTGGCTCATGCGCTCCGCATTCTCGTCCAACAAAAAACGAAAGCAATTCCAACTCGATTTGGCAAAGTGGGCGTTGGGGAAGGATTTTTGCCATTTTGCCTTTTTCCAGCTTCGACCATATTTTGGCCGGATGATGGGGTCCACGATTTTTTCAATTTCCTTGAGTTCAATTTTAAGACTATAGGGAAAACTGAGTCGCGCGTGTCCATAAGCCATAATGCCCAGTTGCAGACGAAGACGGGGTGGTAAGTTCTCGCTGTTCTGGGCGAACTTGGCGATCGCTAAAAGGATGTTTTGATCAAAAATAGTGTTGGTGTACTTGTAATTTCCTTCTTCGAGAGCAATGCGCTGGGCGTTCCAGATCATAGAAAGATTTTGTAGATATTCTTCAATTCCGCTGTGCTTTTGGCGAAAGCGCGTGGTCACGGCTTCCAATTGGCGGGCCCCTTGCTCGGGATTCAGACCTCTCGACAAAGAATTTACGATTTTAGAAATGTCGGCCATGTATTGAGCGCGAGGCGTGATTTGACTGGGGTCCGGTTGTGGCCTTGGTTTCGGTTTTGGCTTCGCTTCTTCGAGTCTTCGATTTTTCAGTTGGTCGCGAGCATTGTTGACCTTGCTGGCCACTTGCTCCGCGATTTTGGCCAAATCGGTGCCCTGATACCGATCGGGGTGAAATTCTTTGATTCGCTGAAGGTAAGCACTTTCGATGAGCTTGTCTCGGGCCTCTTTGTTTCCGGCCCTTAAATCTGTCAGATTTAGGCCCAAGATTGTCATTGGATCCGACGAATTTAGGATCTGATTCGCCACCTCTGAATCAAAGCCGTGCCCCACGGCCAATATAGGCGCCAAACAAAGCAATACGAAGGCGAGTAATGAAAATCTGGCTTGGAGTTTTCTCATTTTGTTCGAACTGTCGCAATTTTAATGCCGCCAATGGATTCTCGAGTCCAGCATGGCACGTGGTGTGCTTTTACCGAGCCCTATGCTTCGGAAAATACTGATCAAGATGGCTGGTTTGGCTGTTATTTGGTCCTTACAGGTCCATGGGGCTGGGCGTGTGCAGACCAAGCTGCCGGTTTACGACCTCCGTCAAATGGTTACACGCTACTCGGCGGGTGCCGCCGGTCGCGCCACGATTGGGCGCTTGGTGGATGGGCAGTTCCGACCCGTTGAAACCTATTCCCTTGGGGCGTTGGGCACGACGGATTGTGGGCACCTCTTGGATCGCGCCCAGGCCTTTCCGTTAGAGGGAATGCTGAAGGCCAAATACATCGACCAAGAGGTCTATGATGCCTTAGTCTCGAGTGCTAAATACTTGCGCGCCGATCAAGTGACTTTCTTTTCAGTACTTTCTTATCTGTCGGCCGAAGAATTCGCCGCGCATCGCGAGATCATCTCTGATGCGCAGCTGGGCAATGCTCCCCCACGCTCGAGGCAAGATCTCACTTCCGTGTCGGTCACCGTGGGAAGTGCGTATTTGGTCGCGGGATTTAGGGCCACGCCGCAGGGACTTCAATCGGCGCCATTACCTTGGACAAAGGACCCTGTGTTTGCACCGTTTGCCGAAAAAATTTTGGCAGAAGGTGGCGGTCTGAATTTTGAAGTCGGTCGCGCCATGCAAGTGGTGGCGGGGACTTTAGATCCCAATCTCAATGCAGCGATGATCACGATTGCCAATGAAATGGCGATCCACAAGGGTGATTTCAATAAGGCCCGCGTATTTGTGCACTCTTATAAAAAAGCCAACACTCTTCTTTATCAAAGAAAATTTCCCACCATGCAAGTGGTGGCGACCGATCCGAGTAATCCAGAAAACGTCGTGATGGCGACAAGCCTCACTGGATTGTTTTCGCCCGATCGTCCATGGAAGTTTTCAGGCCCCATTCAATCTTTAGTGGCCGTCAACCCGCAAGTGATCACTGTGCCCAAGGCGTGGAATTTTTTGACCGCTCTTCGAACCGCGGGCTCCGTGGCCTTTGATTATTTTAGTAAAAAGGGCGAGCGGGGTCCGTCACCGCTTGTGTTAAGACTGACGGGCCCGATTTACTCTCACATCGTCTCGGCCCAAACGTCGAGTATGGGAATCACTTCGCAAAAAGAGGCCGACGCGATTGTGAACCAGTTGAATTCCGGCATTATGATGACCGAGGATTTTCCGGCCGCCAATTATGTCGACCCTGTCTTATTCAAGAAACTCCCTTCACTTGAATCTTTAAGCGACGTGATTCGAATTTCGAACTTGGATCCAAAAGAATCAAAAGCGGATGCCGATTATGAACTGAGAGTTCTCATCGGAGGCGTCATGCAGTATGGGGAGATACTGCGCCTGTCCGGGTTGCAAGGAATCCAGCAGGCGCGCTATGCACTGACGACCACCAACCCAGAGATCGCGGCCAAGTTAGAAAAGTTGAAGCCATCAGAATCACATGCCGATCCAGTCTCCATCGATTGGTCCCTGAAGGACGATCCAAAGGGCGCCACTTTTAATTTTATGCAGGCGACGGCGAGATCTTATATTTTTACCTTCGCGGACGTGGAGAGGCTGGCTAAATTGCGCCCTGACCTTTTTCACGAAGCGCAGGAGCGGCCTGCGCTTAGGTTTGGCGATTTTCACCGAGAAGCCTTGCTCTCACGTCCCACTGGATTTTGACCCTTTTGGAGGCTTGACGGTTGCCTTTGTTCAGGTAGATTGGACCTGTTCGTCGTCTCATCCAGTGAGGTCTTCATGGATGCTATTATTCAATCTTTCCTTTTAGTTTTTGTTAGCGAGATGGGCGACAAAACCCAACTGTTGGCGCTTGTTCTCGCGGCGCGATTTCGTAAACCAGTTCCAATTATGTGGGGCATCCTGGCTGCAACACTCTTAAATCATGGGATTGCTAGTTATCTTGGCTCCTTCGTCACCCATTTTATCTCACCTGAAATTTTGAAGTGGGTTTTAGCGCTCACCTTTGTTGGGTTTGGGATTTGGCTACTTGTGCCCGACAAGGACGAAGAATTTAAGGACGAGCGTGGGTGGGGTCCCTTTTGGACCACGACGGTCGCGTTCTTTTTTGCCGAGATGGGAGATAAGACACAGCTCGCGACAGTGGCTCTCGGGGCAAAATTTGCGGGACCAATGGTCGTTACGATTGGGACGACTTTAGGGATGCTCGCGGCCGACGGTCTCGCGGTGACTTTTGGCCACAGGTTCACCGAAAGAATTCCGATGAAAATAGTGAACCGTATGGCCAGCCTTTTGTTTGTGCTTTTCGGAATCGGAATTATTGTGAAAGGTTAACCGCCGGCCCGAGCACCGTGTTGTTAATTTTGCGATCGTACGGCGTCGAGAGAGCCTTAATTTCCGGCGCACGACCGGGCGATGTCTCGGCCCGTGGAACCATAGCAATTCGTGCTTTTGCAAAGTGTCTCAACACAGCGGCCATCTGAGCCTACGCAAGCTTGGGCGATGTCTCGGCCTGTGGAACCGTAGCAGTTGGTGCTTTGACATAAGACTTCGACACAAAGTCCGCTGCTGCCGCGGCAGGCTTGGGCGATGTCACGACCTGTGGATCCGTAACAGTTTGTAGGCTGACAAAGTGTTTGCACGCAGCGGCCACTCGATCCAGCGCACGCCCGCGCGATTTCTTGCCCGGTAGATCCGTAGCAATTGGTGCTTTGGCATAAGACTTCCACGCAACTTGGGGAGCCGGGTTGGTCATCGCAATTGGGATTATGGGAGGCTGTGGCTTTTGTCAGTTGCCCGAGTTGAAACTGAATCACCATTTCTTGGATCTCTTGGGTAGAAAGGGGCGAATTCATTTTCGGCAGAGCGAAGCCAACGCTTCCGAACAGAGTGAGAGTTATCAAAAGAAGTCGATTCATTTGTAGTTCCTCCTATAAGGTTTCTTAAGTTTTGTTAGTGAACCAAAAACTGAGCTAAGCTTGGGATGTCGATCGCGCAATGGCCACCCCACATGGGGTGCCATTCCACGGGATAACCTTTTTGTTTTAAAGTGTCGGCCAGCGCGCTGTTACCCTCGTACAAAGCGTAGGGATCATAAAAGCCTGCGGCTAGGTAAAACTCCATTTTAGATTTGGACTCAGGCAAAGCGGCCGCCATCATCAAGGGATCGTTCGATGGCCAATTGTCGCGCGTGAAAACGTCGGTGCCGAGTTGGCGAATGCCTTGTAGATGGGCCAGGATTTCCGGTAGGCCGTCTTCTCCATAGACCGAGTAAACGCTTGAGGCTTTGACGTATCTCAGAATTTCTTCGTCCGAAGAATAGGGCGACATCTCCGCCGTGTAAACCGGCGCGCAAATAATGGCGGCCCGAGCAAAGAGATCGGTCTTAAGTGCGAGTTGTAACCCATTGAAGCCGCCCATCGATTCCCCGACCAGCATACGCTTGCCCTGCACACCGCCGATTTTCTGCTCGAGCATCGGCATCAGTCCGTCTCGCACCAGATTTAAAAGACCGCTGAGTTCGGCTTCACTTTTTTCAGCCAAAATCCATTCTGGTCCAAAAGATATCGAGATCACGGTAGGGGCTGATTGCCCCTGCTGGCTCCAATGCCTACGCACTTGCTCAGTGAAGAAGTTGGTTTCGCCCCAACGTTCAGCCCGACCGCCTCGTCCGTGAAGGTAGTAGAGTACGTCCTGATTGGTGGAGGTTGGGTCTTGGTAGATGCAGTAGCTGCCCTCTACGGGATGGGTGAATTGACCGCAGACTTCAACGGCCGAGGCAAAGAAGTGTGAACAGCAAAGCACAAATAGTACGAAAAATCTCATGGTCCCCCCGGAATGAAAGGCGAAAGCGTAGCCAAGGTACAATCGCTCGTCAGCCTCAGTCTGCGCGCGTTACTGGACCCGATTGTCCACTTACATTTTCTAAAATCAGCTGAAATCCAGGCTTATGACCACCATTGAAAAAAATCGTTTTACGCTGAGGTCCCGGGCGTGGTGCAATTTGCAAGCGGTTCATAGAGGGGGACGCATGGATGTGTCGTTGGATCGGCTTGCGATTGGACAATTGTATTTTAAAATTGTCGACTTCGACACAGCCATAGCCAATTTGAAGCAGGGAATGGCGCAGGCTCGCGCAGTTCAAGATTGGGCGGGATGGTGCCGCTATCTCCCCCTCTTGCTCCGTATCCATGCGGAGCGGCTGGAGTTCCCAAAAATCGAAGCACTGAAAATCGAATTGCGTGAGGCCGCGGAGCTTGAGGGGTTTTCCTTTCAATCCAGTACCCATTACGCCCTTGGAATTTCGTATTCTTACGAGGGTAAAGTCGATAAAGCAGAAGAACACTTTCTTCAGGCGCGCGCCTTTGCCCGTGAGTTGATTGAACTCCATCACGCGGACTTTGGTCTCGCGGCCATTCTTTCGCAACGAGGTCAAACGGATCTGGCAATTGAGAAGCTTCGATTACTGGAAGCCGCGCTTGCGGAAACGCTTTTGACCGACTTGAAATTGGCCTGTGGATTGATGTTGGCCTATCGCTACCGGGACAGCGGCCGATATTCTGAAGCGATGGAATTGTTGAGACCATTGCAAGAGATCTGTCGGGTGGAGCAAAACCTTTATATGTCGCTCAATGTGCTTTACGGTGTTGGGACCGTTCTTCAGCGCATGGGGGACTTGGACAAAGCCCGTCAGCACTTTCAAATGGTCAAGTCGCTCACCCGTTCGGACGAGCTCTGCCACTTAGATCAACAGGTCGAAGCTCGACTGCAAGAGTTGGCTCAGCCGGCGCCGACTTTTGAGCTCCAGCAAGACCAAGTCTTGCGAAGGCCGAATGGAGACCAGATTCGCATTGGATCCCAAGTGATTTTGCGGGATTTATTGAAAGTTCTTGCGGCTGAGCCAGGACGCATTTTGGGCAAAGAGGAGCTGGTTCAACGGGTATGGAAGGAATCCTACGATCCGTCGGTTCACGACAACAAATTGTATGTCACGATTCGACGACTACGGACCTTGCTCGATGCGGATGAAAAAGAGAGCCATATATTAGGTTCTCGCGAAGGTTACCAAATGAGTCGATCTTTCTCGCTTAAGATTGTGTGAGGTGTTTATGAGAACGATTTTTGTGCTACTGACTTTTTTAAGTTCCCCAGCGTGGGCGGGCGGTGAACTGCCCTTTCCCTATTTTGGAGAAAATCAGGCGACGGTGATTGGAAATCATCATTTTCTCGTTGAGGGCTTGCCTCTATCGATCGAAGTGAAAGTCTATCAGGACAACTCCAATGCCGAGAATATTTGGGCCAAGACTTGGATTCGAGGAGATGGGGGTTATGTTTGGGATCGGATTTGGACGCAAGTGCGGGACGGGGTCTTGCGAGACGTGTTTGAGGTGGGCGATCGTCGCGGAAGGTTGGAAATCCATTTGAATCGCCTCGACCAAACTCACCTGATCTTTGATGGGCGAAGTTATCCCATCCAAGTGGTCCAGTAAGTTTAAGCCTATTTAAGCGGACTTCCCAACGTCCGCATGATTTTCTTAGAAAATCTCACTAAGGAAAGGAGAGTTTCTATGAAGAAAATAATATTTGTATATTTGGCGCTCGTCGGGAGTTTGGCTCAGGCGGGTGAATATATTTTGCCTAATCAAGTCTCCCTTATTGCCCCCCCTGATATGCGCGTGACTCAGATCCTTCACCGAAGTCAGTTGCGTGTGGTTGAAATGAGCGAGACCTCGGCCGAGCTGATGAAACGCGCAGGCATGGTTGTTGAGGCGAATAATCCGGTTTACGCCTTAAGCTTGGAGCCTTCGACCAGTGTCCCCGCTCCTTCGGACTGGCATATGGATGCGGTTCGTGCCCGCGAGGCCCATGCGTTAGGCGGCGATGGAACTGGAATCACCGTTTGTCTAGTCGACTCGGGGGTCGTGGAGAGCTTGCCTGATCTCGCGCCCGCTATTGTTGGTGGGGTGAACGTCACGACGGATAATCCCAATGATTACGTCGATCAAAACGGACATGGCACTTCTCTCGCGGGTCTTATCGCGGGTCGAGGAGTGTCCCGGGTGTTGGGAGTCGCTCCGGCCTCGAGTCTTTTTGTCGTGCGAGTGCTCGACAAAGATGGAATTGGCACGATAGCTCAAGTCACTGAAGGTATCTTGGCCTGTATTGGTCATTCTCAGGTGATCAATTTAAGTCTTGGATCGTTTGAAACTTCGCCCTCCATTCAGGCTGCTGTCGATCGGGCCCTGGATGCAGGAGTCTTAGTCATTGCGGCCGCGGGTAACGCGGGCGAGAGAGACCTTTCATTCCCCGCTCGCTACGGTCCCGTCATTGGTGTCGGCGCAAGTACAATGCATGGTCTTCGTGCGCCGTTTAGTAACTACGGGCCGGATTTGGATTTCCTCGCTCCTGGAGTTGATATTGAACTTCTTGATTTAAGGGGCGAAGTCCGCTTGATGTCGGGCAATAGTATGTCGGCCGCCATCGCATCGGGTGTGGCAGCCATTCACCGAAGCCAAATGGGATTAAGCCTAATCGGACGAACCTTAAGTATTCCGCAAGAGGAGCAAGGCGGCGGATTGATTGACGCTGTCTTGTCCATGCAAAAATGATGGTTTCTTTGATCGTCTTTCTGGGGATGGCCTTCGCCGATGTGGGCCATCCTCCCGTCCAAAAAAATTGCTATCCGAGTCGCAAGATCAATCTACTAGGAATTTTTCAACCGCCCGAAATGGTGTCGACCGACCAGCGCGATTTGATATTTCGAAAATTGCAGGACGCTTACGCGCAAGAAATCGCCGCTGAGGGTGGTCAGCTTCGAATTTTTGAAACCGCCAATATGGATTTCGGTGCCTGGGCCCAGCGCCTAAACGGCGAGTATCAGGTCGAAGTTTGGAAGGGTGTTCGCTTTCATAAAATGATGACGGCTGATGCTTTTGCTCTCATCCTTTGTCATGAGATCGGTCATCACATGGGCGGTTTGCCAAAGATGACATTGCACCCTTGGGTGAGTGTGGAAGGTCAGGCCGATTACTTTGCTGCGCTAAAATGTTTCAAACGCTATTTGGAGCGTGAGCCCACTGTGGGCCAGCCGGTGGATCTGATGGATCGTTGTTCGGCGACCTATAGCCATCCGTATGACATTCAACTGTGTGCGAGGTCGCTGAATGCGGGTCGAACCTTGGGCGCCATATTGGCGGACTTGAAAGGTTGGTCGCCAAGTGATTTCCCACGTCTCGAGTTGTCTGATGAGAATGTAGTGGACCAGACAAATGATTATCATCCCAAGCCACAGTGTCGATTAGACACCTATCGGGCCGGCGCCCTTTGCCCGGTGCCGTGGTCGCGGGCGCTGGATCCGATGGATCCCAATGTGGGGACCTGCCAGTTGGAAAGGCCTCCCCAAGGGCGCCCCCGATGTTGGTACGCTCCTGGATCGACAGCGCTTGCGGACACGCGCTAGTTCGCAGAGTCAATAAAACTCACGCCCCGTGACCGGCGTCTCAGCTTGAAACGGGGATCGTCAGATTTGTCACTCGCATCAGCGGGCCGATTGGTTAACCTGTATCTAGCAGGGAGCATTTTTATGATCGGGTGGCGAGGGTCAGTTCTATTTATCGTAATGGGCTTGATTGGGATTTCGCAAAATTGTGCGCGCAACCATGTGGTGATTGGTGGGACTGAGGATCAAAAATCGACCGGGGTGGAGTCACTTAATACGAGAGCCATGCCGTCGGACGAAAACAAACTTGCCCAGTGCGCCGGGGATTCCTCTTCGCCTGTTGAATCGATTTCGGTTCATTTTGAGGGCGGCTACATGTTTGGACTGAAGTATCGATCTGGCCTGCTCTCTGTAGAGAGTGAAGGCGGACTCTTTTATTCCGACTCGACGAATCTTCTGAACTTATCGGAGCACGTGACGGACAATTTGATCTTGCTTTCCATGTTTATGCCGATTGAGCGTCGCTCAATCGAGGTGGCGACGCTTTTTAACGGCGTCCCGCAGACCTTCATTCTACCTTGTCAATGACGCACTGACGGGACAAAAAGGAGTCCGCACCTTTTCCTTGACGCGCCGACGGCCCAAAAAGTAGTCCGAACCTATGGAAGCGTATAAAAATCTAGAAGCTCGTTACCGGCAAATCACCAACCTGAGCGAAGTACAAAGCATTGTGGCTTGGGACGAAGCCGTGATGATGCCCAAGGGCGGCAGCGCCACCCGCAATCAACAACTGGCCGAGTTGGCCAATACCATTCAGGCGCTCGCCACCGCCCCCGAGATTGGCCAATGGATCGAGCAGTGCGAAGCCATGAACCACCAGCTGAATGATTGGCAAAAAGCCAATCTGCGAGAGATGAATCGTCATTACGTTCAACTGTCGGCCATTCCTCCCGAGCTCAATCGTGAGCTCGTGGTGGCGCGCATGCAGTGCGAGCAAGTTTGGCGCGAGCTGCGCGCCAAAAATGCTTGGACCGAGTTCAAACCTCATTTGCAAAAAGTTTTGGATCTTACGCGGGAAACCCTGACCGGTCTCAGTCACGTTTTTAAAACGCCGATCTACGATACGGCTCTGGATATGTTTTCTCCCGGTCTGACGACCCAAACGGTGTCAGATCTCTTTGGCCAAATTGGCAAAGAACTTCCAGCGCTCGTCGAGCATGTGATTGAAAAACAGAAGAAAGAGCCCGTGATCGTGCCGCAAGGATCTTTTCCCATGGCCGCGCAAAAGGCATTGGGCTTAGATCTAATGAAGGCCGTGGGTTTTAGCATGGACAACGGCCGTCTGGATGAAAGCCATCATCCTTTTTGTGGCGGCACTTCGCAGGATGTTCGCATCACCACTCGCTACGCCGAAGATGAATTTGTCTCGGCCTTGATGGGCGTTTTGCACGAGACCGGGCACGCCATCTATGACCAAAATCTGCCGCGTGAATGGCATGGCCAACCTGTTGGCAATTCCTGCGGTATGGCTGTGCACGAGAGTCAGAGTCTTTTGATGGAGATGCAAGTCGTAAGATCCCATCAGTTCATTCAGTTCGCGCTGCCCTTTATCGAAAAGCACCTAGGTCCCTATGTAAAAAACAGAGAGTCACTCACGGTCGAAAACCTGCACCGATTAGTCACCAGAGTCGAAAAAGGTTTTATTCGCGTCGATGCCGACGAGTTGACCTATCCGGCCCACGTGATTTTGCGTTTTGAAATTGAACGGGACCTTGTGGAGGACAAGTGGTCGCTGGCCGAGTTGCCGGAGGTGTGGGATCAGAAAATGCAAAAGCTCTTAGGTCTCTCGACGAAAGGGAATTTCAAGGACGGCTGTATGCAAGACGTCCATTGGCCGAGCGGCGCCTTCGGTTATTTCCCCGCTTACACATTTGGTGCGGTGATCGCGGCCCAGTTGTTCTCGACCATTGAAAAGTCCCACCCCGGAATTCGGGATGAAGTGGCCAAGGGAAAATTTACGACCATTCAGTCGTGGCTGCGTGAGAAAATTTGGTCGCAGGGCTCCAAGTTGAACACTCTGGATCTGGTCAAGTCGGCCTCAGGCGAGCTTTCGGCCACACCCTTTTTGCAACATTTGAATCGCCGCTACTTGGGCGCCTAAAGAAAATCGACTACCTGGCGCCGTCTTCGGCGGAAGGTGTCGGATCTACGCTCGCAGATGCAGCTGGTACAGGACGACTCGCCGCCTTGATGCCTAAGGTTTTTTGCGCCACTTGAAGCTTGTCTTTAATTTGGCATTCGTTCGCCTTCAGGCCGGGAATTTTAGAGTCTTCAACTGAAATGCCGTCAAGATCTACGGTTTGAAATCGGTCTTCTCCGGGTTTCACGTCAAATCGAGTTTCCACTCGACAGGCCATCTTATGCGAAACCTTGTCCTTGGGATTTTCTCGACCGGCACCAAACGAACATTCGACGATGCGCTTGCGGGGCTTGAGACCCTCAGGTGTGGACTCGAGAGTTGTCAAGGTCCGGGCTAAGCCAGAGCTCGAAACAAAAGGACCTTCCACTTTATAAACAATCAGCTTTGATTCTGAGCCGTCTCGAAACTTGAGCTTCCAGGCCTTGAACTTCGGAGCCGTGGTGGCCTGAGTTTGTGAGCAGGGTGAACCCGCCGCAAAGGCGAGTGCCTGATCGTTTTCACGGCTGGCCTTCTCCATATCGGCGATTTTAACCTTCGTAAGAGGGATCTGGTCCATCCAAGACGAAGCGGCATGGGCAAAGATTGAAGGCATAGTCAAAACCAGCGCGAGGGCAAAGTATTGAGTTTTCATACTCCCAAGAGCGAGCAAGGCTAAAGCCGCCTATTAAACAATTGGTTGTTCGGCCCGTCAGCCGGTCGACTAAGGCTTGATCAGCTGATAGGCGTTAAGCACACTTTCGACAAATGGCGGAAAATCTTAGGCTATGCTCAATTTCTTGGTAGCCAAGGGCCTCAAGTCGCTTTTTGTGCGGACCCAATCCGCAGAGGTCTAAGGGCTCGATCTTCTCACAAACGCGGCAAACAACGTGGTGCTGATGGGTTTGATTCTGGGGAGCCTTTTCATAATGAACCTTACCGAGACCCAAATCGACCTCAACGGTCAAGCCCACCCGAGTGAATCGAGAAAGAGTTCGGTACAGGCTGACCAAATCGCCCATATGAATCTTTGAGTGGAGCTCTTCTATACTATAGGGACGATCGGCGACCGACAGTGCTTTCAGCGTCTCCACACGAATAGGAGTTAATTTAAGTCCCTGTTTCCGCAGGCAATCTTTTGCGTCCTCGGTGCTCATCTTTTTCTTCATAACGATCTTATGGCCCAACATGGCGAGAAATGCAAATCATTTGCATTTGAAAAATGGCTGACTAATAAGGGTGGCGTTCAAAGGGACCTGTAACCCTATTTGGAGGATTGGATGAAGGCAGGAAATAAGATCCTATTGATTGCGTGCATGGTTGGTTTGACTGCTGGGTCATTGAGTTATGCTCAGCCGTCGTTGAAACAACCCAATGTCAGTGCGAATGCCCTTTTTCTTTACCGTAATTCGAACTTCAACGGAGAACACAACAGCACCACACGAAATGGCGTAGACATTCAAGAGGCGGAAATTGCTTTTTATTCAGATGTGGATCCTTATAGTCGGTTGAATGTTCTTGTGAGCGTTCATCCCGAGTATGAACTGAATGCGGCAAAGACCGAGGTCGAAAAGCAAAATTGGATCTTCGAGCCCGAAGAGCTCTACGCGGAATCCAATCATGTTTCGAAAGTGACTTTGAAGTTGGGAAAATTTAAAGGGGCTATGGGCCGTCACAATAGTTTGCATACGCATGCCTTCCCCTTTGTTGAAGCGCCATTGATGAACACCACTTTGTTGGGAGAAGAAGGACTTAACGATCCAGGAATTTCGGCAGCCTACCTCTTGCCCACGCCATGGTATAGCGAGCTCATTGGACAATATTTGCGAGGTGAGGGAGAGAACTCGGGCTTCAATTCACCGACCCCCGGTGATGGCATTGGTCTGGTTCGCTGGCGGCATCTTTGGGATCTAAGTGACGACACGACATTTGAACTGGGCATGTCGGGAGCGCGAGGCGCCAACTCACTTCGCGGCACGACGACTCTTGGTGGCGCGGACGTGACTTTGAAGTGGCGACCCTCTGTTGGAGGTAAATATCAGTCATTTATACTAGCCGGTGAATTCTTGGACCGCCGGCGTGAGCAGGCAGATGACGTCGCAGCCGAACTCGGCACAGGATGGAACGCCTGGGTTCAATATCAATTGGCTCAGCGCTGGCTGACCTCGTTTCGTTACGACCATCTGCGAATGATTAATTCAGCGGATACGACGGCAATCGTGAATGGTCAAAAAGACAAATACACGGGTGGCCTGACCTTTGCGGCGACTGAGTTCTCCAGTATGCGCTTGGAGTATTCCTGGGGTCGGGGTGAAGCGAATGCCAAGGGCGAAAAAACCGAACAGACAGTCTTAGTACAAGCGAACTTCACAATTGGTGCGCATCCGTCGCACACCTACTAAAGGAGCAGCATGAAATCGGCGGCGAAAGTCTTCATTCTGCTTTTTGGATTTTGGGTCTACCCGTCGGCGCAAGCCAAGCTACAGGTCGGAGCCACCACCACGGACATGGAGGCTTTGGTTAGAGCGGTGGGTGGCGAGCGGGTCGAAGTGTTTAGTATCGCTAAGGGAACGCAAGATCCCCATCAGATTGAGGCCAAACCGTCCTTTATGCGAAAGATGTCCGGGGTTGATTTGGTGGTGGCACAGGGCTTGGATTTGGAGGCGGCTTGGCTTGAGCCTCTGATCCGAGGATCTCGCAGCAGCAAAATCGCGGTCGGCACGAAGGGTTACTTGGAACTTGGCTCCGAGCTTCAACCACTGGAGAGAAAAACGGGCACCGTCAGTCGGGCGGAAGGCGATGTGCACCCACAAGGTAATCCACATTTTCAGTTGGACCCAGAGCGAATGGCGAAAGCTGCGGGCCTCGTGGCGAAACGCTTGAGTCAGGTGGATGAGGCAGGCAAAAACGTCTATGAAGAGAATGCGAAGAAATTTGCCGATGAGATGAACAAGAAATTGGCGGATTGGGCCGCCCGAATTAGAAAAACGGACATTCGTGAAGTCATCACCTATCACAAGACATTGGATTATTTCTTAGATCGCTTTGGATTGACCAGCCCTCTGCAGCTAGAACCAAAGCCTGGGATACCCCCAACAGCGAGCCATATCCTCGAAGTCATTAAGACAATGAAGGAAAAGAAGATACGCTTGGTCCTGATCGAGAATTACTTCGATGCTTCAGTGGGCGACAAGTTGAAAAGTGCAGTGCCGGGGATTCGAGTCGTGCGGGTTCCGGTGTCCGTCGGTGGAGAACCGAACATAAAGAACAGCTTCGATTTGATCGAAAATCTGGTTCGCTCGGTCGAGGGTAAATGAGCGACGCGATCACATTTCTTATTGCACCGGCGGTCCTCACAATACTTTTGGTGGGGATTCACGCTTATCTGGGACTTCACGTCTTAGAACGGGGGGTGGTCTTTGTTGACATTGGCCTTTCTCAAGTCGCCAGTCTTGGAGCGACGGTTAGCCTCTTCTTTGTTGAAGAGGAAGGCGGGTGGATTTCCATGTCTCTGTCCATCTTTTTTTGTGTAATGACCGCCATCGCCTTGGCGTTGCTGCGAAAATTTGAACGCAAAATTTCGCAAGAGGTGTTGGTTGGTCTTACTTATGCCTTGGCCAGTGGGCTCTTGATTTTGGTGGCGGATAAACTCCCCCATGGTACTGAACATCTAAAGCACGCCATGGTCGGGAACTTGCTGTTTGTAACTTGGCCCCAGATTTTTCAAACGGCCGCAGTATACGGGGTCGTGGGATTGATTCATGGAATTTATCATCGCCAGTTTTGGGCGTCATCGCGCGGACACCAAGGAGGATTCCTTTGGGATTTTCTTTTTTATGTGTTGTTTGGAATTGTGATCACATTTTCAACCCATCATGCAGGGGTTTTAGTTGTGTTTTCGATTCTAGTGGCGCCAGCGGCTCTGGCCATTCGTTTTTTCAAAAGGACAAAAGTACAACTCCTTTCCGCCTGGACAATGGGTAGTGTGGCCGTAATTCTCGGCTTCACTGCAAGCTACTTTTGGGACTGGCCAACGGGCGCTGGAATCGTGGCTGTCGTGACGGCGGGATTTTTTGCCGTATTGGGGGCCACTCACCTGCTCGAGCTCTTCTCGGCTCGAGCCTAGCGTCTCATTTTGAGACGTCGAAATTTGATACATTTGCCTGGGATCAAGAGACCTCGAACAGTCCTTTTTGCGGGGCTGAACTCGGGGCTAAGACCAATGATTCAAAATCTACGGTGAAAGCTCAAGAAAAAGCGATCGAGAAAACAGCCGACGAAAACTGCCGCGAGCTCTTGATCAAGAAAATCACAGAAAAAGCGAAGGCGGGCGGTCTGAAATCCGACTTTGGAGTGCAGTTCTATGAGAATGAGCCCTACGAAAAAGCGGGACTGGATAAGAAAAAACGTCAGCTCTACAAATACACCACACCACCGTTTGTGGTGGATGAGGGCTACATTCCCGACTCCCAAGCGATCGCACTAGTTCGGTTCACAGACAAATCCTGCGAGATTGAAAAATTAACGGTCAAAACTGGATACTAATCAATTATAGGCTGGGCCGAAGCTTTAGAATGATTTCTTTGACCCGAGAGTGTTTCATAATTACGTGGGGGTCGTTTAAGTAGCTCGTATACTTAATCCAGAATTCCTGGTCTTTGCCTTCCTCAGGCTTTTCGACCAAATTTAGAACTTCGCTGGCGATTTTATGGGAGTCTTGCGCAGAGAGTGGGGAAATTTCATCCACGATGGTATCGATGTGCACAATCATGGCGCTAAATTGTCGAAGCCAAGCAAACCTTGGGTCATGAAGTGAGGCCGCTAGCAGATCGTAGGGGTTTAACGGTTTATCATCCGTGGCGATCAAGGCCCGGGCCTCTCGCATTAACAAATCTTTGTGAAGATCTTGTAAAGCTTGGCTGAGTTCCTTCAATGTGGCTTGGATGACGGCATGCATACATCTTTAAACATAGTCGTCCTCATGCGGTGAGGCAATGGCTGACATCGTGTTTTCAAATGTCAAAATAGCTCCATCCTTGGAGGTCAAATGAAACTCTATTATTCGCCTGGCAGCTCGTCACTCGCGTCCCATATTGTCATTAAGGAAATGGAATTGCCGGTGGATCTTCACAAGGTCGACCTCAAAACCAAAAAGTGCGCCAGTGGTGCCGACTACCGCCTGATCAACCCGAAAGGCAGTGTTCCGGCTTTAGAATTGTCAGAGGGAGAGCTGCTCACCGAAAGCAGCGCCATACTTCTCTACTTAGCCGATTTGAAACCCGAGCTCCATATGGCCCCTAAGCCCAGTACTTTCGATCGAATACGATTGATCGAGTGGCTCAGCTTCGTCTCCACCGAACTTCACAAATCTTTTAGTCCACTTTTTGGCGCCAAGTCGATTGTTCCTGAAGAGGAGGGCCAGAAGCAGTTGAAGGCCTACTACATCGAAAGAATTGCCACCCGTTTTGGAATTCTTGAAGAACGTCTACAGTCACGACCCTTCCTTATGGGCGAGACTTTTTCCGTCGCCGACCCGGCCCTCTTTACCGTTTTGCGATGGAGCCGTGCCATGGGAATTGAGATATCCCGATGGCCCAGTCTGCATAAGTTTATGGATCGTGTAGGAGCTCGCCCCAAGGTTCAACTGGCGATGAAGACGGAAGGGCTGGCTACTTAAAGCGCAGTGCCTTCCAAGATTCTAATTTTTGTCCCAACTTCGAAAACAGAGTCTCCGTGAGCTTGGTCAAATGGACATCGCTGGCTTTGACTGCAAAATTTTCCACGTTGGACGTGACTTGAATGACGCCTTCAAACACCTCGCCGGCGCGAGTGAAAGTGGCCGTCAAAAAAGACTGGCTGGGAGATTTCAGGTGTAACCGATTGAGGATGTAATAGAGACTCGTGCGCACGTCTTGCGTAGGTTCAAAGCCCCGATAGCTGATTTGGACGTCTTCAGAAAGCATTTGTAACCTCCGTGTAGGGTCTTGGCCCTGTATTCAGCCTAACAAACAATTTCACTTACAAGTGAAATTATTTTTTATGCTTCACATAGCCTTTCGTTTTCAGGCGCAGTTCAAGAGAGCTTATCCAAGAGGAATTGCACGTGTCGGACTAAGATAGGGTCAGATAGCTGAGCAATCAACCTTTGTAAATAGAGTTTAGACTCTTTTGGTGACATTTTCTTTACAAGAGCCTCAAGTGCTTGAGTTCTGCAGATAATTTCGTCACTGTGGCGCCGATCCGTACTCGTGGAGGGCAAGGGAGATTGGGTAATATCCTTCAAAGCGCCGACCGCGATGTCTTTATTTGTGAGTCCAAGTAGATAAATCGCTAGGAAGCGCTCATCGATGGGATGGCGGACATTCAGAGCGGTTCTTTTAAGTGATTGAATCCCAGATTGAGACAGTTTCCCGGCCCGGTCCCTCAACCGGACCAAAGTTGCGCCAGGATCTGAATCGGGCTGTCCTACGCGCCGAGCTTCGATTTCGAGCCATCGGCCGAGTTCGTCCGCATCTGCGCTTGTCAGTTTCGCCACGGGAACGAGCTCCGGCGGTTTGGCTTTGGGTGCAGCCGCGCGGCTGACGGAGGCCGGTTTGACCGGATCGAGCTTCATCTTACCTTGCCCACCTTGCTCCGGATTCAAGAACCAAAAAGTGACAAAGGCCAAACCGACGGCCGCTAAGAATGAAGTGCGAAGCCTAGTCCAAGACATCGTAGTGAGGCACTACCTCCATATCGAGAACTTCTTGGTCGCGTAGGTCAGGCCAAGTTTCGCCTTGGGAATCATAAACCAGCCCATCTTCGTTCAACTGAAGTGTCATTTCTTGATAGCGAACAAATTTGTGGGCCAATTCAGGCCAGGGCTTGGGTGCCTGCTCACACCGCAAATTGTTTTTATTAATGGGGCAATAGGTTTGGTTGTCGAATAGAACAAAGATTCCAGTTTCGCCCATTGGACTGGTGGTCATCAGGCGAGAGGCCCCCGGCATCTTGCGCGGCGAGCTCCAATCGCCTTGGCCAAAAATATAGGTATAAAGGTCGCCGTGAGAGTTGAGCGCATAAAGATATCGGGTGAGTCCAATGTCGACCTCTTCCATGTCGACCAAGTTGGCCGGGGGATTGAGCTTAAGAATTTTAAAGTAGGAATAATCATCCGTTAGGCCAATGGAAAGGTCGGGTCGATGTAAATCTAGAGCCCAAGCCCCATTCGGCAGATCGACCAGCGTGGCGCCGAATGAAGTGCGCTTTAAGCGAAAGAGTTCGGATCCGGGCCAACTCCAGTTCAAAACCTTTTTGGCCACGCCATCGAGGCGAAGCAGCCCATCTGTCGCGCGCACGAGTAAGGTGGCTCGCTCTTCCAACGGGTTTTCATTGAAGACAAAATTAGAGCGG
The DNA here is from genome assembly GCA_050250515.1 of Bdellovibrionales bacterium. GTDB lineage: Bacteria > Bdellovibrionota > Bdellovibrionia > Bdellovibrionales > UBA1609 > JALHOQ01. Next base: position 20,394 of record JBFWON010000029.1, read on the forward strand.
GCAAAAAGCATCAGGCGCGCCATCGATTGATAGACGGGATGGAAGTTTTCTCCCTGAAGGACGACGCGGGCATAGTATTCCATTTCAACGGCGTGTGATCCTCCGGCCGAAAGACTCTCGTCACAGCCGGCGACAGACGTGTCCTTGTACGGGCCATGTTGGCAAATCGTGTGCGAATAGCCCTCGGTATGACGGGCCTCATGCAGTAGCGTGCCCACTCGTCCTAGAGTCGAGAGCTTGGCCCAGCCATCTTGCATGGTGAAGTAACCCCAAGAATTGTAGGCCGTGGCCCAGGGCAGGTCGTTGCCTCGCTCGATTCCGCGGGTTTGTTGAATAAGCCACGGCAAATACTGTGAGGCTGGCACAAAGTCTTGAATGAAGGCGTTGTCGCCCACTTCACTGAATCGCCCTTCTTCAATGAGTTCGAGATCGTTCAAAAGTTTCTTGGTGTCAACTTTCGAATCGCAGAGTTCCGGCCCGCCGAAACTGTCCACGTTGATACTGAGATCATGAATGTAGCGCTCAGCTTGCGTTTGCGGCGTGCAGGAAAAATCTCCGTTTTTGACCGGAAGAGCTGTTGCCGCCCCGCCAATGACTATGGCCACTCCTAGAACAAATAACCGATCCATGGTTATCCCCCAAAGCTCAGAAGATTAGCACTGAATTGAAAAATTTTCCATAACCGTGGATTATGCTGCTGGATGACAGAAGCCGAGATTCCGAATAGATTGCGCCTCTCATGAATGAACAGAGTTTGTTGAACTGCCTTCGAGAAAATCCCTTCGTGCTCGCACCGATGGCGGGGATTACGGATCGTCCGTTTCGCTCCTTCATGCGTGAGATGGGCTGTGGAATCGTGGTGAGTGAATTGGTCAGTGCCACAGGCTTGAAATACTCTTCGGCTAAAACCCGAAAATTGATGGAATTCGCTCCCGATCAGCATCCTGTGGGGATTCAACTCTTTGGTGAAAATCTGGAGCATCTTTCCGAAGCGGCCCTAATGGTGCAGGATTTGGGCGCTGATTTTGTGGATTTGAACTTTGGTTGCCCGGTTCCGAAGGTGGTGAACAAGGGTGCGGGATCGGCCTGTCTGAAGGACGTCCACCGATTGGCACAGGTGATTCGCGCCACCAAGAGCAAAGTCAGCATTCCCGTAACCATCAAAATTCGCACGGGCTGGGATCAAAATTCGCGCAACTCTTTGGAGGTCGCGCGAGCTGCGGCGGATGAGGGTGCCGCATGGGTCGCGATTCACGGTCGAACCCGGGCGGCCGCCTATTCGGGGCAGGCCGATTGGGATTACATAAAATGGGTAAAATCAGAAAGTCCCCTGCCGATCATTGGAAATGGCGATATCCATTCGGCCGATCAGGCACGGGATAGATTGCGCACCAGTGGCTGCGATGGCGTGATGATTGGACGAGGCTGTTTGAAAAACCCCTGGATCTTTTCTCAATCTTTGGGTCTTGGAGCCGAGGGACACTACCTCAACCTGTTAGGGCGATTGCGCCAGCATCTTGAGGATTTTTATCCAGAGCGACTGGTCGGTCTGCAGATGAAGAAGTTTGCTGTTTGGTATTCGGCCGGCCTTCCGGGGGCGAGCCAATTCCGAAAAACCGTGTTTGGGCAGCAGGATTTTCAGCAAACCCTCTCGACTATTGACCGGTTTTTCGAAAACCTGGACCCTAAATCCCGGGCCGACACCAGCCACGAGCCTTTTTTGATGGGCGGCCACGGCTAAGAACCTGGATTAAGGTTTTGGGCGCTTCATTCCGATACGGAAATTAGAGGTCCAATCCGGTGATCAAGTCTGAAGGCAAAATGTTAGGTGCAACCATAGCTCTTCTCGCGTTGGGCGTGGCGGCCTCTTTCCAAAGCTGTGGGCCGAAGAAGTCGGGCGGGTCCCCGGTCCAATCGGCGTCAGCCCAAAATAATCTGCCGGATATCAACCCAGCCATCCCAGGGCCCCCAGGAGAGCCTGAGTTTAAGCGAGGCGATCTTTTCAATTTTGAGTACATCCCGTCCTACGCTCAGATGATCAAAAACCTAATGAATGTATTTGAATACTATCCTTATGAGGGAGCCAAAGCCGTCGCCCTTGCGGCCAACGGGTTGGGTTTTGTGAGTCGTAAAAAACAGGGTGCGTGGGAAGACGCCAAGCAGGCGGCGCTCGAGGGTTGCTATGTGATATCGGGTGGGCAGCCCTGCACTTTGTTGGCGGTGGGTTATAACTTTGTGGTCGATCATGACAAATTGTCGAGCTCCTTCACTTTTACAATCCCTCAGCCGTCCACAGTGAGCGGTTCGACCTTGCCGTTTTTATCTTTAGATATTCGCGAGGCCGTGGCCAATGGCTACAACGCCGGCGCTTTACCTAGAGCTTTGGCAGTCAGCTTGGATGGAGCTTTTTCCTATGTCGTCAACTCGACCCAATCGGCCATTGGGAGCACGGCCGAAGCTGTGCGGCTGGCGATGGAGAGATGTGAAATGGCGGCGGCGCTCTCGCCATGCATTTTATTTTCCTACGACAATCAGGTGGTCTTTAATCCGAAAGTTCTAAGTCTTGTGGCGCAGATCGACTATTTGAGAACCACACTGAGCGTGAATATTCCCGGTCTTCGAGATCAGGTGTTCAGTGGACCGATCACTTCGGATTACATCGCTCAGGTTCAGGGTGGCAAGCACGGGGTCATTTACCTTTCGGCCGACGGGCGTGGAGCCTACTCCGTCAATGCGAATGCGGGCGTTGCTGAATCGGAGGCCAAGCAATCTTGTGAAGCGGCTCAGCCAGTCAATCGTTGCTTTCGATATGCGGTGGATATGGCTATTCAGGACGTACGGCCCAACTTGGCCGGAGTGTTTCGATTCGGCTTGGATCTACATTGCAAGTCGGTGCCTCGGGCCAGTTGCGAGGAACATAAGAAAATGGGGTGTCCTCCGGGCACCTACTATACAACCGCCCAGGGTCATGTTGACCTTGAAAATTGCAATCCCTAGAGTTGAGAGAAGTGGAAGAAAAATTTAAGGTCCTCATATCAGGGCGCTCGCGTCTACTTATTCGCTTCATCGGGCATCTTATCGAAGGCGCCGATCTTCATCCCGTTCGTTTTTCGCCTCGTCGTCCCGTGGAAGTGGATTTGAGTGAATTAGAGAGTATCAACTCAGTGGGCCTTCGTGAATTTGCCAACTGGTCAAAAACTATTAAGAACAAGGACTTTACCTTTTCTCACTGTCCGCGCGTCTTTATTGACCAGGTCAATATGATCCATGGTCTTCTACCGGAACAAGCCAAGATCACCAGCTTCTACGTTCCCTTTGTAGCTATGAAATCCAATCGAGAACAGATGATCCTTTATCGAAGCGGACTCGAATATAAATTGGAAAAGGGTGGCGTTCAGCTTCATCATCCAGAAGTCAAAGATGAGACTGGTGATTACTATGAGCTCGACGTGATTGCCTCGAAATATTTTTTGTTCCTGCAAAGATTTGCTTAAGGCTTATTCGAAGTCTTTCTCTTGAACCGAGTTGACCTCGCGATCCACGTCGGACTCAATTTCCGACTCGGACGGCGTTTCTCGCGCAGAGTCGACGTTCGAAGCCCCGAATTCATCTTCGTCCGAGCGTGGTTCGACTTCGTTCAAATCGGCTGCGGATGGGGCGGGAACATCTGTTTCCAAACTGTAGCTAGGGACTTCATTGAACATCGAAAGCGTTACGTTCTGCCAGGGGAAACTGTCGATATAGGCGAGCGAGGTTTCATAGGCTCCTGGACTTAGCTTTCCATAGGCTTCCATCCGCTTAAGAATAATCTTAATCATACGAATAGAGAACGAGGACAGCGCCCCTTTTCGAAATCCCGAGGAGTACTTTTTCGGGTTAGGCAGAAGGTGCGCCAAGTAAGCGGCCTCAAGGGGTTGCAGCTCGCTTGGGCGTTTTTTAAAATAGTGATTGGCGGCGGCTTTAATGCCGTAAAGCTTAGGTCCGAATTCCACCACGTTTAAATATTTTTCCAGGATGAAATTCTTCGAGTAACGGGTCTCGATGGCGTGGGCCAGGTAGGCCTCTTTGACCTTACGTAAAAGAGATTTGTCCTGGTTTAAGAAAACATTCTTCGCCAACTGCTGGGTGAGGGTCGATCCACCGCGCTTGGACTCTCCCGATTTCAAGTTGGCCGTGACGCTCTCCTGAATTTCATGCCAGTCAAAACCCTTGTGGGAATAAAAGGCGCCATCTTCTGCCGAAATCACGGCATGAATCACGTAGGGTGAAATGTTCTCAAGTTTAACGTAGGACTCTGATTTTTCGCACAAGTAGACTTCAAACATCGAAGTCGTCATGCAGCGCTGAATTTGAGTCACATCGGGGATCGTCAATAAAAGCCCGGCCCCAATAACAAATAGGATCAAGGCTGCGCTGATAATCATCTTAATAAAACTGCCGAACAAAGAAGGCCTCTTTTGAAATGAATCTATGACTTCAGATATCCGTTTTCCTTCATCCATCTAACACTCTCAACCAGTGCGTCCTCAGCCGGTCTTGGCTCGAAACCCAATTCTTTTTTGGCTTTCGAATGGTCGAACCAATGGTACAAGACCGAAGTCCAGGCATTCTCGCTGCTAATAGGTCCTTTTCGGCCAATTGATTCCAAAGCATCACCCCATTTTCCGAGCGCATGTACGACCATGTTGGGTAGGTAAATTTTCGGGGCCGGCACACCCGCAATATCGGCAATGCGCTTGAACAAATCCCGGATGCGGATATTCTCACCGGCGAGGATATAACGCTCTCCGTTTCGACCTTTGTCGCGGGCTCGGATCAAGGTGTCGACCACGTCGTGTACGGAAACAATGCTCACCCCGCCACTGGTGTAAAAGGGAAATTTGCCGTTGGCGACCTTGATTTGGGTTTTCCGACTGCCTTTTTTGGCATCACCCGGACCATAGATGGTCGCTGGGTTCAGAATCACAGATTGAAGGCGCCCCGCGTGAGTGGCTGAAACCACCAATTTTTCGGCGGCGTGCTTGGTCTCGAAGTAACCCAAATTTAGATGCGAAACATTGTAGGGCGATTCCTCGTTGAGCGGGGTTCCATCAAAGCTAGCGCCGACGGCCACTACAGAACTCATATACACAAGTTTTTTGTTGGAGCCCGCAATCGCTTCGATCACATTGCTGGTTCCCCCAACGTTCACCGCCTCCATGAGAGAACGCATTGTGGGCGTGTAACCGATAACCCCCGCCAAATGGTAGACCGTGTCCACACCGGCCACAGCCCTTCGAACCGAATCAAAATCGGTGACGTCCCCGATTTTGGACACAAATTGAATTCCTTCCAGATCTTCTAAGTTGGAATTGGCCCGATGTAACACATGGACCTCAACACCTTGCTCGACCAACCTCCGGACCAGCCAGGATCCGACAAACCCACTTGCACCTGTTACAAGACTCGCCATAATGAGTTCGTCCTACACCGAAGTCGGTGAATTGAGAATCTCCAACGCTAGATTTTGGACAACTTCTGCATCTCTGATAGCCTAAAAGTAACAAAATCGCAGCAGGGGCCAAATATGGACAGTACATTATTGCAGAACGTCTATTTGTTTCGAGGAATGGATAAGACTGAACTCAATTCGGTCGTGGAAATTTGCACGGTGGCCACCCACAATCCGGGCGACACGATTTTCATGAAGGGCGAGCAGGCCAAAGCTCTTTACCTCATTAAACACGGATCAGTTAAGATTCAGCAGACGACCAAAGGGGGAGACACCCTCGTCGTCGCCACCCTTGGAACCGGGAGCCATTTCGGTGAAATGTCATTTGTTGATGGCGAGGCTCGCTCGGCCACGGCCGTCGCCGGTGAGCGGACTGAGGTGATCGCCATTCCGTACGATCGGCTCAAGAATTTTTTGACTGAAAATAAAGAGGCCGCGGTGAAGTTCTATCGAGAGCTTTCGCATTTTCTTTGCGGCCGATTAAGAATGACGACGACCGATTTGAACTTTGCTCGCGAAAAGAATTTGAGCCACTTCTAGTGAGCGCGGAGGCGCCATGCAGATGACCACTATCCTCGGTTTGATCATCGGATTAGGTGGTATTGTTTTCGGAAACTTGCTTGAAGGCGGGAGCATGAGCTCCCTGATTCAAGTGACGGCCGCCATGATTGTGTTCGGTGGAACGCTGGGCGCGACCATGTTGTCTAATCGCTACGAGGACCTCAAGTTGGCCTTCAACTATTTGCGGCACTTGCTTCAGGCCGATGAGTCCCGTGATCGGGCGCGAATTGCCAAAGAAATTATCGAGACCGCGCAAACGGCCCGGCGGGAAAGTCTTCTTGCGCTTGAGCAAAAAATAAGCAAATTCCAGGATCCCTTTATGCGTTCGGTTTATCGCTTTGCGGTGGATGGAGTCGAGCCTGAGATCTTACGCCGTATTTTTTCTGAAGAAATCGAGATCAATGAACGGCGAAAGCTGGCCGCCGCCAAGGTCTGGATGGATGCCGGTGGCTTTGCTCCCACGATTGGAATCATCGGTGCCGTCCTGGGTCTGATTAGTGTCATGACTCATATCTCCGACACCTCTATGCTCGGCCAGGGTATCGCTGTGGCCTTTGTCGCTACGATCTATGGCGTAGGCTCGGCCAATCTTATTTTTATCCCGGTCGCCAACAAACTGAAGACCCTGATTCGATTTCGGTCCGAGACCGAGCAGATGATTCTAGAGGGTGCGCTGGCTGTGGTGAGTGGTCTGAATCCTTACCTGATTGAGCAAAAAATGCGACCGTTCACGCTGGATGTTGCCGCTCCATGAAACATCGGGAAGAGAGCGACGCCAATCATGAACGTTGGCTGGTTTCCTATGCCGATTTTATCACTCTGATGTTCGCCTTCTTTGCGGTTCTCTATGCCACATCAGAAAAAGATCTCTCCAAATCCAAAGAGTTTGAAGAGTCAGTAAAAAAGTATCTTATTAAGGCGGGCGCCTTTGGTGAAAGTGGTCAGCAAATCAATCAAGGGGAGACCAACAATGCTGTGATTGAGCCGCCTATCCAGACCTTTCGACCCAGTAAACCAGAAACGGTTAAGGCCTTGGCGGCGACGGAAACCTTTATTGAAGAGAAATTTACGGCCGAGGAACGCAAGCGCTACATCATGGACATATCCACCGACGAATGGGGTGTGCGGGTGATGTTGGAGGCCGATCAGATTTTTGCCTCAGGCAGTGATAAATTCAAACCTGAGGCGGCTCAGTTTATTGGTCGCTTGAGTGGCCTGATGCGCGAACTGAATCGGAAGATTTTAATCGAAGGCCATGCTGCCAAAGGCGAAACGGGAATGCGTTCGTCGACTTGGGACTTTGCCTCGTCGCGGGCCATTAATGTTTTAAGATTTCTGCAAGCCACGCAAAAACTTGACCCCAAGGCCATGGCCTCGGCGACCTTTGGCGACAGCCGGCCCTTATTTGAAGGCCCTCAGGCCAACCTCAATTCTCGGATCGAACTTGTGTTACTACACGAGGATGTTGATCTATGAAAATGCGTTCTGTCTCAATATGATTCGCCTTTAAACTGTAAAATACGACTCCATTTTTATTCGCTAGTCTTGAGTTGAGGGGAATGGAGGAGATATGCGTTCTTACCTTTGGTCACCAGTTGCAACCTATTTGATCTTCGCGGTGCTCTTGCCTAGTTTGCCGGCATGTAATTCGAAAGAAGTTTCCGGGGCGCAGGAAGGTGCTTCCCAGGGGGCATCACTGCCTAAAATGGAGCTTAGTCAATTTGAGCAGGTGGTGGTGGAAGGAACCACCATCATTGAAAAGAAATTGGTGGCTTATCCTGCTGCTAATATCTTGTCCGAAACATATCTTGGTCGTCCGCTGGAAAGTTTGAAGTTTTCTTGGACTGGCACCTTAACTTTGGATCAAGACCTGAACATAGATTTGGGACTTAGCTCCTGGGACGGCCCCTCTGAAATCTTGGTCGATGGTGAGAAGCTGCTCTCAATCTCTGGCGCTAACAGTTTGGCCACTCATTTGTTAACGGCGGGTAGCCATGAGATTGTCGTAAATGCGTCGGCTGCAACGAAAGGGATTTTTCATCTAAATGCTTCTCTCGTTGAGCATCATCCACTTTACCTTCTTGAGACAGGCTTGACTCAATTACCCGGTGGGATTCCTTCGAGTCTCGAAGAGGTGGGGGGTCTGGTTAAACCTCTTTTATCAACCTCCACGCCCATTGTCGACATTCAGACGGCTGGATCCTCGAGCCCGCAAAATACAATTGAAATTGTCGTACCCGATACGAGTGAGCCCATCATCCTGATCATGCGTTCATACTTTGCAGTGAACTGGCGAATCTCGGGCAAAGGATCCAACATTAAAGCCATCATCTACTCTGCATTCGACTCAGGCCAATCGATCTCGGCTCCCCCTGGGGTTCCGACGTTCGAGCTGTTTAGCACCCAGCTCTATTACCTCATTGATAGTCCAAAAACTGAAGCCATGGTAAAGCTGTTTGGACGGCCAGCGGATTTCAACTTAGGGTCTCTATACAGCAGTCATGAGAAATTTTCGATACCCCAACTGTAGAACTGCGAAACTACTTAAAGTACTCGACGATGCCAATGCGAAGATTGACCCCAAGTTCTTGATAATCGAGATCGCCCACCTTTCCAGTGGAGTAGCGCACCTCAATGGTGGAGCGATATTTTCGTTTGATATTAAAGGTCAGATTGGCAAAGCCAAAGCTGGTGTTTCCGTCGAGAGTGGTCTCACCATAGCCGCTGGTGGTGGTCAGTCGCTTGGCTTTGACTTTGAGCTTTTCGACGCCCCCGCCCAGGGTAAATGCCGCGAGATAGAAACCCGCTTTGCCGCCATAGCCCGTGATGGTTCCTGATTCGATAAAGCTTTCACCATTTCCCCGATTGGAAAGATCACCAGTTCGTCCAAAGGCACCGATGGTGAATCCGCTTTCACCAGAGGAGGTAAACGACAGGTCTGAACCGGCCTCGATTAGACCGCTCCAAGCACTATATGAGGATTCGGCGGAAGTGTTGCTGAGCGTGGAGTAAGACTTTCCGAGTCCCAATTGACCATATATAGAGCTAGCCCGGTTCGACGCGTTTTCAGCATGCGCCACTGAGGTCAGCAAGAGTGGGAGGATCCAAACAGACATCCTCATTGTGGATATCCCATCACTCTCATGCTGCTCACACAGCGGGTGTAAATATTGGGCCCAATAAAGGGTTTGCTCCCGATTCGGGTCAGTGTTGTGCCTGAGAAGGTGAACGCCTCAACCGTATTGAAGGTACTTGTCCCACTCGCGACATAGACATTGCCTGTGTCGGAGTCGACGGTCATGGCGGAGGGACCGTTGACGATCGATGTGTCCGTGTACACGGCAGTCGCCCCCGAAATCGAATTGCTGGTGTAGTTGACGTTGTAACTATAAATAAAGTTTGAGGCCGTTGTCGTGCTTCCAAAGGCGACCAAAGTCTTTCCGGTGGAGGGATGGAAGACGGCGCCCGAGGGAAGTGCCGTGGTGGTCGGTCCAGCGGTGGCGGCCAAGCAGTCTCCGGCGGCGGCGTATCCGGTCGACGAAATCAGGCTGATTTTATTGTTGGGGGTGGCGGCGGCGTGGGCGATTAAGATTTTGTCGTTAGGATAAACTTCGATCGACGAGATCAGGGTGGTCGAAGTCGCGCAGGATCCTGCCGGTGCATTGACGTAGGGATTGGCTCCTTGGGTCACGCGGCCACGGGCTGAGTTGAATTTTTCTACGGCGGAAGATTTGCTAATTAAAACAGATCCATCGGAAGCCATTCGAACCGACCGCAATACGGCATTGAGAGCCGTTGAATTCACTAGGTAGGTTTGGAAACTCGATCCATCTTTCCTGACCAAATCCACTCGTCGGCCAAGTGTGTTCTCCACAACCACCAGCATATTGTCGGCGTCGTATTCTTGAATCGCCACGGGACTGTCGCCAGGTGACAAAATTCCGTAGTCGACCACAAGATGATGAAAGCTCCCGGTGTTAAGATCAAAGGCGGCCACGGTTTGCGAGGGGGTGGTGGTAGTGACGCCTCCACCATAACACGTGCCGGAGGCCACAAAGATCAAAGATTTTCCAGCCCCGTTGGTGAGCGTTTGATTGAGCGATTGAGAGGGGTTATCAGAACATGAACTGGACCCGACGAGACCGATCCCGAGGAGCAACCAACAAAGTAAAGAATTTTTGTTCTTAACCATCTTAACATTCTCTCGGCGGAATTTTTCCCTAGAGGAGAGGCTAAAACGGCACCTGGACTAAAAATTTTTGGATGAGATACGGCGAACAGCGTAGTGTCCATTAAGTCATGACCCCAGACTGGGCCGGACTATTTCTAGACACAAGAGGGACGAACGTCCCTCTTGTACATAAGGCTAGATCGGACGCAGGTTACGGACGACGGAACGAGAAAAATTCAATCACATTGCCGTAGAGATTGAACAGACGCTGACCAAGAGTTGCATCGGGAGTGCCGAGTTTCTCACCGTGCAATCCGGCAAGCCAGTCTGTTTTTGTGACCGAGATCGCACCGGCAGAAAAATTAACCGGTAAAGGCTGTCCCGAAATGCCGAGGCTGGCCCCACCAAACACCATGTACTGGTTGTCTAAATTGGCGAAGTACTTGGTGCGGGCACCGGCTTTGATAAACGGAATGGGAAGCCCCAAGATTCCACCGACCACGCCGAAGCCGCCGACAAATGGTTTGTGTGATGTGGGGCCAACGTAAACCATCAGGCCCACCGCGCCTTCAACGGATCCGCCCATTTCGGTTTGGAACTCAGCTCCTGTAATCGTGTAGCGAGTGCCGGGTTCATAGGTCAGGTCCACACAACCCATTCCGCCGACGCGCGCGAGCATAGCGCTGCCTTGGCCGATGGCGCAGACCATGGCATTGGCTTCAAATAATCCCAAGACATTGACCACTTTTTGTGGAGTGGCCTTTTGATTGTCGAGCTGTTCTTTCCAAGCGGCGACTTGGTTCATTTCATCTGCCGTCACGGGCCGACCTAAGATCGAAGACAAAGAATCTTCAACGGTCGCGCCGGCAAACGAAGTTTGTGGTGGACGGGGAAGAGTAAACCCTGAAAATGAAAACAGGGTCATAGAGACAAGAGCGATCTTTCGAAACATGGTTCCTCCTATTTTTTGATTCCCTTGCCTATCATCGCCCTCTTTCGGGCGTCATCTTCGGTTGAAGGACAGTGAATAAATCTCAGTGACTTTGAAAGTCTTCATCGGTTCGATTAATTGTTCGGCGTGTCGAATGCTAGGTGCCGACGTCGAGCTTTTTAAGAATCGCCTGGGATTCTAAGAGAGTTCTATGCAGATCGTCCCAGGCTTCGCCTTCGGAGCGTTTGAGCAAGGATGCGGCCCGAGCCATGCTGTCGCTTCCCAAAGTGAAAACATGAAGCTTGGTGGCCGCCGCGAGCTGGAGAATCTGCTCGAAGCGTCGAAGCTGATCGTAAATCCTGTTCATCTCGCTGGCTTCGGCCCGCCATTTTTCATTTACATGGGCCAAGGCTTCGATCATTTCGGATGTCGAGGTTCCAAATTCCGCAATTCGAAAATGCAAAATCGAAATTTGCACCAAAAACTCAATGTCGACCAATCCGCCAGGCGCAAACTTTATGTCTATTTTGTCTTTTTGATTGGGACGAAGAAGCTTGGATCGAATGCGCGCCAGTTCTTCGCGATCGTTGGTCTCGAGTCCACGCGTGACGAGCAGAGACTTGTCGACCTTAAGCCGATCGGTCAGGGGGCGGGCCCGTAGGTAGGCCTGCCTTTCCCAAGGTTCGGCGCGCTCCGACCAAAACTCGACAAGCTGGTCGGCCGTGCAGAGCAGTGGTCCCGACTGACCTGAAGGGCGAAGTCTAAGATCGATGTCATAAAGTGTTCCGGCCTTGCCTAAATCAGATAGGCGAGAAATAAATCGGCGAGCCACTTTTAAATCGTCTTCTGTCGGTGGCTGAGGGGTCACAAAAACGAAATCCAGATCGGAGCGAAGTCCAAGTTCCCGTCCACCCCATTTTCCCATAGTCAGAATCTCGACTTGAGCTTGGGGAAATTCTTCTTTGAGGCGATCCGCTAAAACAGAAGTAATTTCGTCCGCAATTTTCGTACAGCGTGAGTAAAGCTCGGGCAGTTGGCCATTGGCCAAAAATGCGTTGGCCGCCCAGATTTCCGACAGCAGCTTTCGGTCGCGCATTTGGTCCATCAATTCATCAAGGGGCTTCATCCACGGAGCGCCGAGTCCCAGAACAAATAAATCCAAAAGTTCAGGGCGGGCCGCGAGCACGGCCCCTAGGTACGGCGATTGGCAAAAGATTCGCGCCAAATCCTGAATCAGACGAGGCGCTCCCAGAAGCAACGTAAAAAAGGAGGCTTTGGCCCGCATGGCGCGAACAAAGTCGGCCAAAATATTCAATCCTAAGTCCCGATTCGCCGCGGGCTGTTTGGCGAGCTCTTGGATAAAGACAAAAAGAAATTCTCGGCGCGCGCGTTCGTCTCGATCGCTTTTGTAAGATAAAGCCGTGGCTTGAATGAGACTTGGCCAAGTGGTTTTAATCGAGTGCCCCGGAATTCCTAAATCGATCAGCCACCTTTCTTGGTCTTCGGGTTCATGCGGTAGGTGGGTGACAGACAGGTTCACGCCTCCCAAGAGATCGCTGACGATTTGATCCGCCCGCCCCATGTCTTTGGCGACTTCCTTATCGAGAGGAATGGAATGCACCTGAAGATCCTGGCTGGCCTGCGCTTCATTTTCCAGCTGACGAAACCTCCAATAGAGCTCCTTCAGTTGGCGTCCGGTTTCTTCGCGTAAAAGGCGTTGATGAATCAAATTGTCGATCGCCATGGTGGTCGAGCGGGTGCGTAGACCTGGGAATTTGCCACCATGTAGAACGAGCATAGAGTGGACAAAGAGCTCGATGTCGCGAATTCCACCGACCCCAAGCTTGAGGTGGAGCTGATCTTCGCGGGCCACAAAACCGAATTGATGGACTTGTCCGCGAAGCTGTTTTAATTCTTCGAACAGAGTGAAATCGAGAAACTTTCGGTAGGTGAATTTCTGCGCGAGGGTGAGAATCCGATCGGCCAGATCTGGGGCGGAGGTGATCGGGCGAAGCCGAATTAGGGCGAGGCGTTCCCACATAGCGCCCTGACTCCAGTAATAATCCTGAAACTGATCGGGCGTGGTCAATATCGGTCCCAGCTTCCCGCCCGGTCGCAGATCGAGATCCACGCGATAGCAAAACCCGAATTCATCCGTATTTTGCAAAGCCCGCAGAAAATCTCGAATCTCGCCTTCAATGTGAGGAAGCTCGGCGGGCTCGGCGACAAATAGCAAATCCACGTCGGAACTTAGGTTCAGCTCTTCGGCTCCGAGTTTTCCAAAAGCGAACAAAGCCGCCTGGCGAAGGTGAAGACCCGCAGAAGTCCAAGCTTGGCTTAGAACATCATCGGCCACTTGGCTCCAGTATTGGCAAACGCCCGCGGTTCCAACCGAACCCGTGTAAGTTGCGGCCACAGCTCGCAACCAAGCTTCGTGTCGCAACCGGTGAAGCACCGGGATTTCCGATTGCTTCACTAAGAACTCATAGCGGGCAAACGCCGGGCTTCGCTGTCTTATGGCGGCAAGATCTAGAGTGGAATAGCTTTCTAATCCAGGAAGGGTGACCACTTGGGTTTATCCCAGACGTAGTTGTCGTCGGTGATCCTTCTCTCGTTGGTGCCATCCGGGCTGACTACATAAATTTGGTACGCGCCGGTGCGATCGCTTGAAAAAACAATGTGTCGTCCATCGGGCGACCAGCTGGGGCCTTCATTGTTCGCCGCTTTGCCATTCTTCTTGTTGGCGTCTGTTAAGCGCTTAAGATTTTTGCCGTCTACTCCTATGGTGAAGACATCGAAGTGATCTTTATCGAAGCCCGCAAAGGCGAGGGTCTTGCCATCAGGCGACCACGAGGGCGTGGAGTTGTACTTGCCGGCAAAAGTCAGTCGTTTCACATCGCTTCCGTCCGCATCCATAACGTACAAGTGAGGCTGGCCTGCGCGATCGGAAGAGAACGCGATCTTGCTACCATCCGGGGAGGGCACGGCCTCCACATTCATGGCTCGGCCAGGACCTTTGGTTAAGCGAGTTAAGGATTTTCCATCCGAAGTCATTTTATAAAGATCTGGATTGCCATGCATGGAAGAGGTCATCAGTAGATACTTATCGCCGGGGAAAAAGCTGGCGCCCGAGTTGATACCCTTTCGATAAGACACGAGGTAGCGTTTACCAGTGGCCAATTCATAAACGAAAAGGTCTGCGTTTCGCACTTTCTCTTTGGTGTGCAGAGGATAGCCGGTGTAAGCGATCTTATCGCCACCCGTCGCCCAGGCCGGCGAAATGGCCAAGGAATTGTGGGAGCTGATTTTCTGTCGATTGGCCCCATCCCAATCCATCACGTAAATCTCTTTGTTTCCGCCGGGAGGACGCCCGGAGGCAACCAGCTTGGTGGTGAACATACCGCGCTTGCCCGTTAAAGCCTTGACCACGTCATTGGCAAAAGTGTGGGCAATTTTGCGAGTGGCGTTGGTGGGACCTTTGTAGTTCTTGCCTAAAACCAGACGTGCCGTTGGGACATGATAAATGTAAGTTTCCATCGAGAGTTCACCGCCAATCACTTGATAAGCCGCGCGAACTAAAAACTCGGTGCCGATGGTCTTCCATTTTTCAAAGTTAAATCCGCCCGGAGTTCCTGGGGCCGGTCGCAGACCCACCTTAGCGGGGTTCTCTAAATAAGCCTCTGGCTTAATAAACTCAAAAAATCCTGAAACGCTAAAATCGTTGTAAATCACTCGGAACAAATCCTGCCCAACCTTAATGTGTTGAGCATTGGCCGCCTGGGTTCCACTGTAGAGTAGAGGCGGCAGCGCGATTAAACTCTTTTTCACCGAGCCTTGGCCAACGTCGATGTAGATTTGCGACTCCTCAGAATGGGCAAAGGAGCCAGACACTGCGGTCAAAACAAAAAGGAAATAGAAGAAAAATCGAATCATACTGAGCCTCACTCTGGGAAATTAAGTACAACCCCGCCGGTCGACAAAAGCCCCCGCAAACGCTTGGGAGGTTCTCCCAAAGGGGAACTGTTGTCGATCGCCGCGACCACACTGTTATCAAAAATATCGTTGCCACTGGATTTCTTAAATATCTTTTTGACCACGTAACCCCGTTCATCGATCAAAATTTGCACCCGCGCTGTCAACCGGGCGTCGGCTAACCACTGTGGGATACTCCAGTTGCCGCGAATCTTATTTTCCAAGTCTCCAAGGTAACGATCAAATTCGATTTTCTCAAGTCCGGTGGGTGAATTCCCCTCCGCGACCCGATTCCCTTTGACTTCATTCGCCGCCTTATCTTGCTTCTTTTCGTCGCTCACATCCTTCTTGATCTTGTCGAGGGCCTGCAGGGATTTAATCGCGTTTAACGCTTCCTTCTGCGATTTTTGGAGGTCTTTTTTCTTGGCCTTTAGATCCGGGACCTTTGGCACGTCTTTCACTTTAGGTTTTGCGGCTTCTTTCGGGGGTAGGGGCTTAGGCTTGGGTTCGGCAGGAGTCGACTTAGGTGACATATCGGGTTCTTTGATTTTTTCTGGAAGTCCCACCACATCGACTCGAATGGCCTGGCGCAAATCCAACGGTTCGCTCGGTAGTAAAACCGCCTTTAAGAAAATAATGGCCGCGATGATCAGGTGCCCGGCGGCCGAAAAAAGCAAATCCCGCCTAAGATTGTCGGTCATTTCCGTCCGCTTTTGGGCATGGTTATCATGCCAATTTGGTAGATTCCGGCGGCGCGAATCTCACCCATGGCTTCTGCAACCGTGCCGTAATCCACCTGTTTATCTGCCTGTATATAGACCTGTTTGTTTTTGCGTGTGGAAAAGATAGCCTTCAACTTTTCCGCGAGGGCGTCCATCTTAAGTTCCGTACTACCGGCGAACAACCCGCCATTCTTTTTAATCACCAGAACAAAGGGTTCATCCGTGGTCTCGACCCC
This sequence comes from Bdellovibrionales bacterium, assembly GCA_050250515.1. GTDB lineage: Bacteria > Bdellovibrionota > Bdellovibrionia > Bdellovibrionales > UBA1609 > JALHOQ01. Next base: position 36,478 of record JBFWON010000029.1, read on the forward strand.
TGAGTTGGAAGTCTCAGGCAACTCCACATCTAGCCCCTGCTGCATCATCGGTGCGGTCACCATAAAGATAATCAGTAGCACCAACATCACGTCCACGAGGGGCGTCACGTTGATTTCACTCAAAACCATTCGTGAGCCACTGCGTGGTGCGGGTCCCGCCGACATTACTGCCCCTTAAAGAAGTTGCGCTTCGCCAGATTGAGAAAATCAGACGCGAAGTTGTTAAGCTCCAGCTCTTGTTTACGAATCCGGGTGACAAAATGGTTGTAGGCGATCGAGGCCGGAATGGCGGCGGCCAGACCAATGCCCGTGGCGATTAGAGCCTCAGCGATTCCTGGTGCGACCACGGCTAAGCTGGCTGAACCCGTGGCACCAATCTTTTGAAAGGAACCCATAATTCCCCAAACGGTTCCAAACAATCCGACAAAAGGGCCGGTGCTTCCCACTGTGGCGAGGAAGATCAGGCGGGATTCAAGGCGCGCGACCTCAATGTCGATGGCTTTGCGAAGAGCTCTTTGCAGGTTGTCTAGGCCCGTCAGATTCGGGGCCTCGCCGTCATCGCCGGCCTTTGACAATCCCGAATCGGCAATTTTCTTAAGCTCCAGATAACCAAATTGAAAAACCGAAGCCATATTGCTATCGGGGTAATCCTTCAGATTGTCGTGGACTTCTTCCAGGGAGCCGGCTTTCCAGAATTTCTCTTCGAAGGGCACATTGCCTTTTTCGACTTCGCGAAATTGTTTGCGCTTTTGCACCATGATGGCCCAGGAGACGACGGACATGCCGATGAGGGCGAGTAACGTGAGTTGAACGACCAGACTGGCGGACCAGATGGCGTGCCAAGCTCCGGTGTCGGCGGCAACTTTAACTGTTGGTGCGGCGTGGGCGTTAGAAATTATCCAAAATGCGTAAATCATTGGAAAAGCGTAAGCCGATCGACCTACCTTTTCAACCCCTCGGGAATCAATGCGATATGATGGGCTTTTTTCGACGGTCTAGTTCTTCTCTCTCTCGCGCGGTCAGCTTGGTGAGAGGATCCTTCGGGTCTTCGATTACGAAATCGGGCCAAAATTCGAAGGCCGTTTCAACTCCAAGACTGGCGAAGAGATGAAGTCTAAGCAATGACGCTGCGTCGGCCGCGAAGAGCCAATTCGGAGCCGTTTTGCGTAAAAAACGAGCGGCGCTTTGCGTACTCGACCAAATGCCAAAGGACATCTGTGAATCAAAGGCCTTGAGTTCCTCAGCCAGAGGCTCAAGCCCCACGGTGTCCTTTGTGTCCACGTGAATCAAATAGTGTGGCCGAGGATGGGCTTGCAAAAACTCCGTGAGTTTTTGCTTTGCGGGGCAATCCACCCACCAGGCGCGTTCTTTTTGAAAGGTGCGAATGACCACGATGTCCGTGGTTTCCGCTTGCGCCAAGCGCTCCGCAAGACAAGTGCGACCAGGCTCAAGATCGACCAGCTTCCATTGGTTGAGCTCAAACCAGGGATGCTTGGGGGCGACGAATTGCTGACGCAGCCCGGCCCAACGCACGACCGTCAAAGCCATGCCCGTGACGACCAAAGTCCCGATAACGACTGCTGAAAGTTTAGCGAGCGCCTGAATCATTTGCCTGTAGTTCTTTAAATAGGTTAGAATTTAGCGTATATAGCCAGTATTCACTTGGGTTGCACTTGATTTGCGATTAGATTGCGCAGAAATCAAGTCCTTAATTTCAAGTTTATAGAGAGAAACCGGTATGATCCGACTCAATCGAAAAATCGAATACGCATTAATGGCGCTACGCATAATAAATGCCCGTCCGGCCTCGACCCGGACTTCGGCCAAGGAGATCGTTGAGATCACGGGGGCGCCCTTCGATGCCACGGCTCGCGTTCTTCAACAAATGGGGCAAAGTGGAATTCTTCGCTCCGAGCATGGTGCCCACGGTGGTTACGTGCTCGTTCGTAACCTTAGTGAAGTCTCTTATTACGAATTGTTAGAGTGCATTCTTGGTCCGCAAGCGGCCGCCCGTTGTTTGATGCCCTCGGGCCAATGCGAAATGATGTCGACTTGTAATATCATTGGTCCGCTCGGCGAACTCAATCGGCGTTACCAGACATTTTATAAGAGCGTCAAAATTGGTGAACTCCTCACTAAAGAGGAGCACGTCCCACATCAGGTGCCCGTATGAGTGAAGTGAAGACCGAGTATCGGCACGGTTTTGAAACTTTGATCGAAGCGGAGACTTTTCCAAAAGGTCTCAACGAAGACATCGTGCGCGCCATCTCGGCCAAGAAAAAAGAACCCGAATGGCTTTTGGATTACCGTCTTAAGGCGTTTCGCTACTGGCTGATGATGGAAGAACCACATTGGGCCAAGGCGGACTACGCTCCGATTCATTATCAAGATTTGTATTACTATTCCGCCCCGAAGTCGGCCGCGGAAAAACCCAAAAGCTTGGATGAACTGGATCCGGAACTGCTGAAGACCTTTGAGCGTCTCGGTATTCCTTTGACCGAGCAGAAACGAATCAGCGGCGTGGCGGTCGACGCCGTCTTTGATTCGGTTTCCCTGGGCACGACACATAAAGATGTGTTGGATCGGGCGGGCGTTATTTTTTGCTCCATTTCAGAGGCCGTGCAGAAGTATCCCGACCTGGTTCGCCAATATCTTGGCACGGTCGTTCCTCACACGGACAACTTTTTTGCGGCGCTCAACGCGGCCGTCTTTTCTGACGGTTCGTTTTGTTACATTCCAAAGGGTGTGAAGTGTCCCCTCGATTTGTCGACTTACTTCCGCATCAATGCAAAAGAGACGGGTCAGTTTGAACGAACGCTTCTGGTGGCGGACGAAGGTAGCTTCGTCAATTATCTTGAGGGCTGTACGGCACCTCAGCGGGACGAAAATCAATTGCACGCGGCGGTCGTGGAGCTGGTGGCCCTGGAAAGCGCTGAGATTCGCTACTCCACGGTACAGAATTGGTACACGGGCGATCGGGAGGGCCGTGGTGGCATTTACAACTTCGTCACCAAGCGAGGCAAATGTCAGGGCAAAAACTCCAAAATCAGCTGGACGCAAGTGGAGGCAGGATCTTCCATCACTTGGAAATATCCCAGCTGCATACTGCAAGGTGAAAATTCAGTGGGCGCCTTTTACTCGGTGGCCTTGACCCACGATAAAATGCAGGCCGATACCGGCACAAAAATGATTCATATTGGTAAAAATACGAAGAGCACGATTGTATCGAAAGGAATTTCGGCCGGTGGGTCCGTGAATAGTTATCGTGGTCTGGTAAAAATTCTGCCGAGTGCGACGGGTGCGCGCAATTTCTCTCAATGTGATTCTATGTTGGTGGGGGACCAATCCGGGGCCAACACCTTTCCCTACATTGAAGTTAGAAACCATACGGGCGTGGTGGAACATGAAGCCTCCACCTCTCGAATTAGCGAGGATCAGCTCTTTTACCTGCAGTCGCGCGGTTTGACTCAGGAAGAAACGGTGTCTCTGCTGGTGAACGGATTTTGTAAAGATGTATTTAAACAACTGCCGCTCGAATTTTCCGTCGAAGCGGTGAAACTTATCGAAATGAAGCTCGAAAATAGTATCGGGTAACTGAGGTCTTTATGCTTTCGATCAAAAACTTGCGTTGTAATGTTAGTGACAAAGAAGTTCTTCGGGGTCTTAACCTAGAAGTCAAAGCCGGCGAAGTGCATGCGATTATGGGTCCCAATGGATCTGGCAAAAGCACACTCTCTAAAGTTTTGGCGGGTCATCCGGATTACGAAGTCACCGGCGGCGAAGTTCAGTACGACGTGAATATGAAGGCTCGTAATCTTTTAGATATGTCGCCGGATGAGCGCGCTCGCGAAGGGGTCTTTTTAGCCTTTCAATATCCGATCGAAGTGCCCGGCCTGTCCAACATGACTTTTCTCAGGGCCTCGTTCAATGCGATTTGCAAACATCAAGGCGTGGCCGAGATGGATGAGCCTGAGTTTCGAAAGCTTGTGGAAAAGAAAGCCGGAATGGTGGATTTGAATCCCAGCTTTTTAGACCGGGCGGTGAACGAAGGCTTTTCCGGCGGCGAGAAAAAGCGCAATGAGATTTTGCAAATGGCGATCTTGGCCCCGCGACTCGCGATTTTGGATGAAACGGACTCCGGACTTGATATCGATTCTTTGAAAATCGTGGCCTCGGGAGTGAATAAGCTGAGAAACAAGAACAACGCTATACTTCTGATTACACACTATCAGCGATTGCTCGATTACATCGTCCCGGATTTTGTTCATGTTCTCCATAAAGGCCGAATTGTGCAGTCGGGCGACAAGTCCCTTGCCTTGAAGCTCGAAAAAGAAGGCTATGACTGGGTCACGAGGCTGGACGCATGAGAATTCTTGAGCTCGCCGAAGATCGACTGAATCAGCTTCAATCCGGGGAGAAACCGGTGATCGCTGAAGCTCGTGCGCGCGCTTGGCGACGGCTAGAGTCTTTGGGTCTTCCGACAAAAAAAACGGAAAGCTGGCGGTACTCGAATTTTCAATCGCTCGAGTGCGTGGAATGGAAGCTTCAGTCTGAGCGCGCCGGTTCATTTCCCGGTGTCTGCGCCAATTGGTTGCGAGACTGGGGAAAAGAGTTTGATACGGTCGTTTTGATCAATGGCCAATTGGATCCGGCGCAAATTCAAGTGGGTCCTGGTTACACCGTCGAGGCGGCAAGTTTTGAATCTTTCGCCGGTGAAGATGGGTTCTCAAGTTTGAATTCGGCCATCGCCACTCCGGGGCTGAAATTGGTCATTCATTCATCGCCTGCGCGCCCGCTCTTAATTTTCAAATTCCAAGAAGGTGAGGGATCGTGGCAATCGGGACTTCACCAGGTTCATGTGATGCCCGGCGTGTCCGCCTGTGTGGCGGAAGTGTTCGTTGGTAGTGGTGACGCAAAATATTTGCGCTCGGATTTGGGACGGATCGAAGTGGCCGAAGGAGCCAAACTCGAATGGCTAAAACTGCAATGTGAATCCACAGGCGCCCATCATTTCGCCGAAACTAAAATTCAAGTGAAAGGTGAGCTTCGGTGGACCCAGGTGAATCGGGGTTCCGCTTGGCTCAAAAGCCAACTTTTGGTGGATTTGCTTTTGCCGGAAACCTTTGCTCAAACGAATGGTCTAACCTTTGGGGTTCGAGATCAGCACGTGGATCAACGCGTGGTCATGACCCATCAGGTGGGCCATAATACTTCGGCGCAGCTTTTTAAAGGTGTTTTTGCCGACCGCTCTCGTGGCACCGTCAATGGGAAGATCTTTATCGCGCGAGACGCGCAAAAAGTGAATTCTCACCAACTTAACCACAATTTGCTTCTCTCGGACAAAGCGGAGGTCAACACCAAGCCCGAGCTTGAGGTTTATGCGGATGATGTGAAAGCCAATCATGGGGCCAGCGTCGGGCGTTTGGATGATGACAAACTGTTTTATCTTGTGAGTCGGGGGATTCACCCTGCCGATGCGGAGCGCTGGTTGAGCGAGGCCTTTACCTCCGATGTTTTAATGAAAGTGGAAAACAAAGTCCTGCGACGACTTGCCGGAGTGACCCATGAGTTTTGAGCGC
>JBFWON010000030.1:0-39956 GCA_050250515.1 Bdellovibrionales bacterium
TTTCAAAGTGCAACTCCTTTAAAATTTGTTGTGGTAAATGAGTTTTTAGGCCAAGAGTGGCCTGTTTTTCAATTACCAGGAGTTGCACTGGAATATTGAATTCAGCGGACTACTTTTTGGGCCGTCGCTGCGTCATGATCAACAAAAATTGATCAGTTGCCATCATTGAATTCGCAATCAATCCTATTCCCTCACTTCTTCAATGAGGGGCATATGACAATATTAAACGTAGTATTACTTTTGTTTGGTTTGAGTTCGGCGGCTCATGCCGATCTGGTTTTTCTATCCTATGAAAATAATAATTTTCCGGAGGAAGCCTGCGATCAAGGATATGCGCCATGGGAAACTGATTTTGCCAAGGCCATAAGCTATTTCCATTCGTACGCTTCAGATCGAGGACTGCAAGGAGATGCTCGCCATTTTATGGGAGGTACGATTTGCAGTCCGCGTGGCACACCTCAGCTGATGAAAATTGAACTCCTGTTAGAAGGCTCAGGCGACGCTGTTGCACGTATTCTAGCTGAGCCCCCCGTTTTTCGGGGGCAATACGTTGTTATAGAGCCAGCCGTGTCTTCCGTCGTACAAGTGACCAGTCGATATTACTTGGATGGGATGTTTCAGAAGCATCCTGTAGACGACATATTTATTCGGGTGGTTTCCAGTGTGAGGGAGGACTATGAGAGCTTTTTTAGGCCCCTTTGTCGTAAAGATCCCTCTGCGTTGGAGGCCGCACTAGTCGGTACCCCCAAAGAGTCCGAAGCTATCAAGTTTATAAACGACAATCCTACGGATTGGAGCTTGGGTTATCACCTCGACCTCCAATTGGGCAGCGGATCGACCGTTGAGACCGACGGTATCCTGGCCTGGTGTTCGTATCCGAACAATTGAGGTCGTTAAGAATCTCGGAACAAACTGAGCTGATCCGGCGACGACTGAATTTCGTCGCCGGCTAAGCGGACGCCTAGACCTAGCAATCGCACCGGGACCTCGCGACGTAGCCAGGCGTTAGTGAGAAGCTTCTCAAAATCCTCAAGCGTCGGCCATCGGCGGGAGGAGCTCTCGTGGGTGGTGGCTCTAAAATCAAAAAAACGAAGCTTAATCACGTAGCCTCGAATTTTTTCTCCGAGTCCCGATTTTTTCATTCGAGCCTCCCAATTGCGGTACAGACCGGGAAGGTGCCCCAGACACTCCTCTAAAGTCGCCAGGTCCTTGTTGTAAGTCTCCTCCACGGTCAAGGATTTTCGAACCGACTTGGTCTCAACTTCACGATTGTCCCGGCCATGCGAGAGCTCATGCAGCCACGGCCCGCGAGATCCGAACAGGCGGCAAAGTTCAGGCAGGGTTCGCTTTTGCACGTCCGCACAGGTGCGAAGGCCCAGCTCGATCATTCGCTTGGCCGTCACTTTACCCACCCCATGAATCTTTTCGATGGGAAGTTGGGCTACAAATTCACTCACCAGCTCGGGGCGAATGACAAACTGCCCGTCGGGCTTTCGCCAGTCGCTGGCAATCTTGGCCAAAAATTTATTGGGGGCCACACCCGCTGATGCGGTCAAATTCAGCTCTTCTCGAATGCTCCTTCGAATTTCACTGGCCACCTGGGTGGCGCTTTCGTGGTGGGAGGCATCCAAATAAGCCTCATCCAATGAAAGTGGCTGAATTTTGTCGGTATAGCGGCGAAAGATCTCGCGTACGGCCTGGCTCTCGCTCTTGTACAGGGGGAAATTGGGCCGAATCAAAATCAAATCGGGGCAAAGTCGCACCGCCTGCGAGGATGGCATGGCCGAGCGCACCCCAAATTTTCGAGCTTCATAGCTGGCAGTGCAAAGCACGCTGCGAGAATTGGGTGGCCCCCCAATGCCGATGGGTTTTCCCTTCAGCTCGGGTCGGTGTTTGACCTCGACCGCGGCATAGAAACAATCCATATCGACATGAATGATCTTTCGCACGGCCAAAGTTTAAATTAGGTCCACCCAAAATTCAAATCCGCCACCGAGAGTCTATAGGCTGGGTGAAATTCTAAAATGGCGATCCCGGCAAGATTCGAACTTGCGACCTATTGCTTAGAAGGCAATTGCTCTATCCAGCTGAGCTACGGGATCGTGAGGTCACTCGAAGCGTGACATGATTTCGTCGAGGGCTTTGGCCGGTGGGCGAGAGTGCTCGGCCACGCGAGCAAGAGGCTCGTCGACAATATTCAATTGTTCGCTTAAAGGTTTAGTGTCTTTTTTCCAGTAAAAAAGTCCTGTTAGGAACTCACCGCGATCTTTGGCTTCATGTAAGCGGGCCATGGCGAGTTCACGTCGAGTCACATCATGCTCGGCGCTTAAAAGTTTATTCAAGGTAAAGTGACTGCCGTCCGGCAAATCAATCACCTGAGTCGCGCCTTCCGCGTAATCAACTTTGATTTCTTCTTGTGGTTGCACAAAGCCAAGCTCTTGCAACTGCACATTGTGGCTTTTGACAGCGTCAAAGGAGCGGGTGGAGCCCTCATGGTTGGCAAACGTAATACAAGGCGAGATCACATCGATAAAAGCGCTACCACGATGGCGAATGGCCAAATCGATCAACGGAACCAATTGACGTGGATCGCCCGAGAAGGAGCGTGCGACAAATTCGCAACCCATCTCGATCGCCATCGAGCACAGATCAATGGCGTGGTAAGGATTGACCGCACCGGCTTTGGCTTTCGCGCCGGACTCGGCGGTCGCCGAAAACTGACCTTTGGTCAGCCCGTACACGCCGTTGTTTTCACAAATGTAAATGATCGGAACATTTCGCCTTAACATATGGGCAAAACTGCCTAGTCCAATGCTGGCCGTATCGCCGTCGCCCGAAACGCCAATCAAGATTTGCTTGTGATTGGCCAAGTGAACACCCGTCGCAATGGGGGCCATGCGCCCGTGCAATGAGTTGAAGCCATGAGCTTGATTCAAAAAATAAGCCGGCGTTTTACTCGAGCACCCAATGCCCGAAAGCTTGGCGACTTGCGTGGGATTCACACTGCTCTGATAAAAAGCGGTGATGATATGGGAGGTGATGCTGTCATGGCCGCAGCCAACACAAAGTGTACTTTTGCTGCCAACATAGTCGGCTTTGGTGAGCCCGACTCGATTGCGGTTCTCCGTTTTTTCCATTACGACCTCCATGCCGCTTCTCCCTTTTGAATCTCGTCGATGACGAATTCGGCATCGAGTGGCATTCCATCATAGTGCAATACAGATTTGATCTTGGACCAATACTGAGGCATTTCGGCTTTCAATATTGAGGCGAGCTGACCATCGCGATTTTGTTCGATCACGTAGACCCGATCATTCTCATTAAAAAAACGAGTGACTTCCGCGTGCAAGGGGAGGGCCCGTAAAATCAAGTTGTTGGTCTGTAAGCCCGAGGCCTGTAAAGTCTCGCGGGCTTCGCGCACGGCCTCAACGGAACTGCCGAAGGACAATACGCCCACCTTGCAGCCCGACTGTCTTTCCACGATCGGGGCGGGGACTTTTAATTTCGCTGTTTCAAACTTGCGAGCCAAACGGTCCATATTGGCTTTGTAAATTTCGGGTTTCTCCGAATAAAGACCAGCTTCATCATGACCGGTACCACGGGTGAAGTAAGCCGCTTTCGAATGATGAGTGCCCGTCACGGTTCGATAGGGGACACCATCTCCATCAACATCTTGGTAGCGTTTGAAACCACCCATTTTCTCAAGGTCCTCCCGGTGCAAGACTTTGCCGCGGGCAATGGGTTGCGTCGGGTATTTAAATTTGGGCGTCATATGCAAGTTCATGCCGATGTCGAGGTCCGATAAGACGATGACTAGAGTCTGTAACTCTTCGGCTAGATCCATCGCCACTTGCCCGAATTCAAAACATTCATTCACACAAGTCGGTAGAAGCACGACCTGCTTCGTGTCGCCATGGGAGAGATAGTAAGCCGACAAAAGGTCGCCCTGCATGGTTCGCGTGGGTAAACCAGTGGAAGGTCCGACGCGTTGGACATCCCAAATCACGGCGGGGACTTCTGCATAGTAGGCAAGGCCTGCGGTTTCAGCCATCAGCGAAACTCCCGGGCCCGAAGTGGCCGTCACGGCGCGAGCACCTGCCCAGCCGGCCCCGACCACCATGGCGATCGAAGCTAACTCGTCTTCCGCTTGAACCACGGCAAAGTCGTGCTTGCCGTCAGGACGTACCCGATATTTCTCTGCCATTTCGATAAAGGACTCAACAACCGAGCTCGAAGGTGTGATCGGATACCAGGCCACGAAGGTACAACCTCCGAAAACCAATCCGGCGGCGGCGGCCGAGTTACCATCAATCAAAATTTTGCCGTCGTTTTGCCCTTGGCGAGCCTCAGCTTTGTAGGGAAATTGGAAGTTGCCTAAATTTTCTCGGGCATAATTTCTTCCTGCCGCTAAAGCTTTTTTGTTGGTCTCAATCACAGACCCTTTGGAGCCAAACTGATGATGGATCACTTCGTCGGTCACGCTTTCAGGAATGTCCATCAACTCGGCGAGCACGCCCACATAGGCCATGTTCACAAGGAGCTTGCGAAGCTTCACCGAATCCGAAACTTTGCTGACGATGTCTTTGAACGGAATTTTGGTGACATTAAAGCCCTTGAGGATGGAATCATCCGCCACCTTAATGTCTGCATTCCACAAGACATGGCCGCCGGGGCGAAGAAGCTTTAAATCTTCCACCGCCGTTTGTGGATTCATCGCGATCACCACATCGGCTAAGCGCTTGCGAGCGGTGTAGCCTTTTTCATTGGCCCGAATGGTAAACCAAGTTGGGAGCCCCTGAATGTTGGAGGGAAAAAGATTCTTACCCCCAACCGGTATGCCCATCCGAAAAAGGCTTCGAACCAGAACATTGTTAGACGACTGCGAGCCGCTACCATTGGCGGTCGCCACGGAAATTACGAAATCATTCACATTCGACATAGGATCTGGTTGTACCTCAAAAAACTACTCGTCTTCAAGGTCCCATTGAGCATCTGAATCGGTCTCTTCAAGTTCGACCTCGGGAAGGTCTTCGGGGCGGTAAGCATTGGGATTTATGGTCAAAACCCATTCGCGGTAAGCGTCATAAAGCTGGTCGATTTGGGCCGGCGGGTGGACGGGTCCAACGTGAACTTTTAGGGCCCCGGGGAAGGGGATCAGGCGGCCTTTCGGCCACAGAGCGTTGTTGCCCTCAAGGTACAAAAACAACACTGGGGTGTCGGTCTTAATGGCAAATATACTGACCCCCCGCTTAAAATTGTTGATGTAGCCATCTTGTGAGCGGGTGCCTTCAGGAAAGTAGATCAGCCAGATCCGTTCCAGATTTTGCAGCAAAGAGATGCAAAGTTTTATGGCTTCCCCTTTTTTGTCTTTTCGGTCGATCGGGATAGCCCCCAAGCAGTGCTTGCTAAAAAAGGTAAAGACGGGATTTCTAAACCAATAGTCCTTGGCGGCGGTGATAAAAAGATCCAACCAATAGCGAAAGGGCACGGCCGCGGCAATCGAGACGGCATCAAGGTGGCTGGCGTGGTTGGAAATCAGCAAAAGGCGTGGGTGCTCACGGTAAAGCTTATGAAAGTCCCCGATCACCTGAAGGCGGATGTAAAAGCGGAAAGCTAACATTTTAAGGTAAAAGCCCCAAAGCGCTCGAAAAAACCAACTGGTCAAGTCGAAGGACCTAGTGAAAAGCGGCAGGTGTTTTAAATGGGGCGGCAGCTGGGTCCACTGCTCGTTCTCGTAGTTCCAATCTTTCATGACTGTTGCAAGTAGATGAAGATGTAATAGTACATAGGACCAACAAAAATCAGCTTTTCGACTCGGCTAAGAATTCCATCTCGACCAATGATAAAGACATCAGTGTTCTTGATTCCGAGATCGCGGCGAATCACATTGATAAATAAGTCGCCCATGCGGCCGAAAATGGCGGCGACCAGGCCTGACGCAATCCAAAACTTCTCGGATCGATCGGGTAGGAGATGGCGCATGCCCCAGGCCAGGAGCATGGTCACGCAAATCGCCACGACCATGCCTTCCAACGAGACTCGGCTTGATATTTTGTTGAAGGGTTTGATTTTGCCGAAGAGGCGAGAGCAGGCCCACGAAGTGTTCTCCGAGACTTCTGTTAATAAGTAGAGATAAAGCACCATCAGCTCGCCATTCTCAAACATAAGCAAGCGGCCCATGTGCATGTACGACCATCCCCATGCGATAAAAGCGAGAAGCGACAGGGCGATGTACTGAATCATATGGGTGGCTGAGTTGCGTAGCAGTGGGATCGTGGTGATCACACCCAGGAAAATCATCGGGGTGTGATTGTAAAACTCAATCCAATTCTTATCGATCATGTGTCCCAGGGAAAAGATAAACAAATAGGTGACCCAGACAAACCAGCTACGGTGGTACATGCCCACCATTTGAAAGAATGATTTGGCGGTGAGCACACCCATCCAAGTGGTGAACACCAAAGGCCACGGTCGTGGTAAAGCAAAGGCCAAAAACAGCAAGGGCGCCACGAACAGCCAGCTCTTTAAACTGGCCCAAGCCGTGGTGTAAGGCGCGCCTTTGCGCTTTAAGAAAAATGTAAGAATGGCCAAGACAACCAAAGATCCAATGACGAGACCGGCGGTCTCACAGTACCGGGGGCTATTCCAGAGTCCGTAGATCATGCGTCTCCCCGCCAGTTGATTTGGTGATCTTTGATTTTTTTGTACAGGCTTGAACGAGAAATTTTAAGAAGTCGGGCGACTTCATCAATGTCGCCATGTTTTTCGAGTGCCTGACTGATCAGGCGAGCTTCGTATTCATTGACCAGATCGCCCAAACCGCGGCTAAGATCCACGGAATCAGTGGGCGTTAGGCCTACGGCCGGTGGCCGAATGACCGCATATACATCTTCTTTGCGTATGACAGGCAGGGGAGCCTTCAATACAAGCTGCTCACAAACCCGGCGAAGTTCTCTTACATTTCCGGGCCAAGGGTACTCGGTCAATGCGGCCATGGCGTCTTCGGCCATTTCTTTACGGCGGAATTTATCTTGGCTAAGGAAGTGCTGACAAAGTTCGGGTAAATCGGATTTTCGATCTCTGAGCGGAGGTAAAAGGATTTTCTTACCGCTCAGTCGCCACAAAAGGTCTTCGCGAAATTTCCCTTCACTGACCATTTGGTTCAAATTGCGGTTGGTGGCGGCGATCACCCGGGTTTGCACGGTGATGGAATCCTTCGCACCCACGCGGCGGACCTCGCCGGTTTCTAAAAAGCGCAACAGTTTGGCCTGTAGAGCGGGGGACAAAGCCTCAACTTCATCGAGGAACAGATCGCCGCCTTGGGCGGCTTCGGCCAATCCCATTTTATTCTGGTCGGCGCCGGTGAAGGCGCCTTTGACATGGCCAAAAAATTCCGACTCGAAAAGGTTTTCTGGAACGCTGGCCACGTTGATGGCGATAAAGGGGCCGTTCGTACTTTCTTGTGAGTGAATCAGCTGGGCCGTGACTTCTTTACCTGTTCCTGACTCGCCTTCGATCAGGATAGGACCAGCTTCCCCGCGCAGATCGGCAATTTGTCGCTGGATGTTTTGCGAGGCTGGGCTTGAACCAATCCATTTGTGCGTCTGACTGGGGCGATCCTTCGCGCCTTGCAGAAGGAACAAAGCTTCAATTTTGCTCAGAGTAAGGCTCAATTCCTCAAGGCTTAGGGGCTTGGCCAAAAATCGGGAGGCGCCAGCCTTTAAACAGGCTTCCATAAGTTGACGGTCCAAGTTGCCCGAAAAAGCGATGATCTCAAGATGGGGGTTGCGTTGGCTGAGTTTGCGGATGACTTCTACGCCCTCCGCCACGTTCAGGTTGCCGGTCAAATGCATATCGACCAGGGCGGCGTGATAGCCCCGCTCAGGCAAATTCCTGGGATCCTGGCAAGCCATGATTCGCCATTGGTCTTGGACCGCCATCTTGACAGACTGAATCACGAGGCTATCGTCATCTACGACTAAAAGGACCATCTCTTTCATTTCCCTAGAGCTTACTCGTAGTTTAGGATTGTGACAACGAATTGAACGAGGACAAAGGGTCGTTATGTCTTACAAAATCTTGCTTCTGGAAAATATTCACCCGTGCGCACGCCAAGCCTTAGTGGAAGAGGGCTTTAAGGTCGACTTTGAGAAGAGCGCACTCAGTGAGCATCAACTTCTCGATATTCTGCCTAAATATGACGTGGTCGGAATTCGCTCAAAGACTCAGGTGACGGCCGCGGTTTTTGAGAAAAACCCACACCTCTTGGCGCTTGGAGCCTTTTGCATCGGAACCAATCAGGTGGAGCTGGAAAGTGCCAACCGAGTGGGCATCCCAGTCTTCAATGCCCCTTACAGCAACACCCGCAGTGTCGCTGAGCTCGTCATCGCTGAAATGGTGGGACTGTCTCGCCAATTGGGTGATGTCAGCATGGCCGCCCATCGGGGGGACTGGATGAAATCGGCCAAAGGGGCCCATGAAATTCGGGGCAAAACCGTCGGGATTGTCGGTTACGGGCACATTGGTTCACAGGTCAGTGTACTGGCCGAGGCCTTAGGGCTTCGAGTGGTCTTCTATGACATCGTGAAAAAGCTCCCGCTCGGCAACGCGCGAAGCATGGATACGCTCGACGAACTGCTGAAGAGTTCTGATTTTGTGACCCTGCATGTTCCTGAGACCCCGTTGACCCGCGATATGATGGGTATTGAGCAGTTGGAGAAGATGCGACGAGGCGCCTTTTTGATCAATGCATCCCGAGGTACGGTTGTCGATATTCCGGCTCTCGCCAACTATTTGAAGAGTGGGCATTTGGCGGGCGCCGCCATCGACGTGTTTCCACACGAACCAAAGAACAACGAAGAGAAATTTGTCAGTGAATTACAAAGTGTTCCCAATGTGATTCTCACTCCCCATATTGGCGGCAGCACAGAGGAGGCTCAGGAGGCCATCGGCCGAGAGGTCGCCTTAAGCTTGACGCTGTTTTTGAAGTTCGGCGTGACACTCGGCTCGGTCAACTTTCCACAAATCAATGTGCCACCCAAGTCTTCGGGCAAGCGGCTGTTGAACGTGCATCGAAATGTCCCCGGCGTGATGAGCCAAATCAACAGTTTGGTTTCGGCCGCCAGCCTCAACATTTCGGCCCAGTATCTCTCGACAGACTCGCATGTTGGTTATGTGGTAATGGATATTGAAGACGGCCCCGCCCAACAAGTGGCCGATCAAGTGAAGCAGCTCGGGACTTCAATCAAGACTCGATTGGTTTAGCGCCGTGCGCGACTTAGGATTACTCACTAGAGGCTTTATTTTTGTGGCGGCGCTTTGTGTGTTGGCCTATGTGGGCTATCGCCTTTCGCAGGAAGACCCGACGGGGCCCTGCTCTCCCAGTGGGTTTCCGGGCCGTTGCTATCGAATCACTGAAACCATGTGCAATGTGGTTTGGGACAAGGCCGAGGGCAAATGCAAGGAGTGGGTGAAGCAATTCAAACTGCCTCCCGGTCGCTTGATCACTCCCGTAATACGAAAGTGTCAGCTTTCCGACCTTGATTCGGCCTACAAATGGCTACGGATCTCATCGCCGGAATGCGACCAAATGAAGGTCGACCTGGACGGCTGGCGCCGAAGCAATATGTAATACCAGGAAAAATCTCCTCTTGTCTGGCCTGGAAATCGCAATTAGTTAGCTCATTCAGTTGGATGATGGAAAACGATGACTAAGATTGAATCCGTTCGATTTAGGCTGGTGTGTGCCGCCCTGGTGCCTTTAATTGGCACTTTTTGTGGTCTACCGTTGGCAGAGGCTCACAAAGGGGCCAAGGATATTGGGCACTTGGAGTGTGCCTCCGGCTTGGTTCTAGGGAGCACGGGCTGGCTGCAAAGAGAGTCCGTCACCAGCGAAGAACTCTCGAATTGGTCGGAGAACCAGACAGCCGCCATGGTAATCAATAGCGTCGGAGATGTGATCGAGCGGCTTAAGAATGCTCCTCCTGAAGTTGTCGACATTTTGTTACTGGCTCGTCTTGTCGACTTTTCAGCAGCCGGTGGATTTGATATTGCCAAATTTGTTCGAACCCTGTCCCAGTCGCCAGGATTGAGCGACGCTGAAATCGTGATTGGACAGGATCTTCCGTCGGTGGGGAAGTGGATTGGAAATATCTTAGCACTGAAGAAGGCCGCATCGCCGGAAGTCCGAGAGTGGTTTGCGCCCATCGCTCGTTCGCCATCTAAGCTTTTGATCTTGGCCAAGTTGGTGGGAGATTTGCGCGAGGCCGGTTTTCATGACTCGGGTTACAATCCGCGCGTGGGTTTGCTCCCCATTCAGCTCGAATGGTTTCGCCGAATTCTGGCGGGGAGCGAGACGTTGCGGTCATTTGCGACCCAAAGTCCGGCTCTTGCGGTAAAATTTGTTCACCACTACCTGACGCTCGAGCAGGCTCTTTCATCGTTGAAGCATGCGCAAGGCCGGTTCAGCTCCCGCCTTGGTGCGGATCGTGCCGGCCGCTCTATAGTCCGAATTGAAAAAAGAGATCAGTGGGATAAAGAAGATCAGGTGGAGTGGCTGGCCGAGCAGCTCGTGCCCACCGGGGCCGCGACTGTGGTTGATGGGCAGGAAGTTCCCTCTGCATGGCGAGACGACCTGAAGCGGATTCAGCGCTTTCTGGCGACGCCGCTTAAGAAAATGTCCAAGTACGGGCTGCACGCCTCAATAGGTGACGTGGTGCTGACCAACACGGTTTTGAGCGTAATGGGTGAGCATCATGGTGCAGTTGAAAATCACCATCCATCGGTGAACGAGAATTCGCGTTACTTTGGGACTATGTACATTCGAGAGGTTTATCGACACACAAGTCTACGCACGGCCAGCTTACCGACTGCAATCCTGGCCAGCGCTCGTCTGGCGGGTTCTCAATTGGCACTGCCCGTGGACATTACAAAGACTCTTCCAGGGGCATTGGCTAAGACCGTGGTGCAAAACTTGCGGGAGTACTTTCCGGCCCATCGTATTCACACGGCTTCGATTGCGTCCCCCGTAGTCGAATCTGTCTCGGTGGATCTGAAGGAGGATGCAACGCAAGGACCGGTGGACCTGACCTTGCCCCAACCTGAACCCATTTTAGAGCTTGCGGTGGTCCCCTCGCCGACGCTTCCCTCGACGGATCTGAATGATTTTGCCGAAGGCCGTGCGGCTCTCGAGGACCTAAAACCCGATGTTGGCTACTCAGTCTCTTTTCGTCGCACGCAGAGTCAGTTTCACGGGCCCCAGGTCATTAAGTTCTCCCCCCGGGCGATTAAGGACATGCAAAACTTCCAAACTAAAGAAGTGAGTTCTTCCTCTTGGTTTAAAGCCATTTCAATGGGAATTGCAGCGCCCTTTGGTCAGCGGGGAATTAAATTTCTGAATGGCTCTGTCGCCCACGGGCGCGAGGGGCTTCGGGTGGAAGTCAAGCTGCTACTCACGCCGCAACGACTATTTGGTCGGTATCAAGACGGCGTTTTTTACTTCGATCATATCGCCGACGAACACTAAAAAACTTTTCCTGGATTGAGAATCCCGTCGGGATCAAAAACCTTTTTGATCCCGCGCATGATTTCAATTTCAGCAGGTGATCTAGAATGATGTAAGTAGGGCTTCTTAGTCAAGCCCACACCATGTTCGGCGGATACACTGCCGCCGAAACGCTCGATCATTTCGAACATGACCTTATCTACGCGGTGACACTCTTTTAAAAAATCGTCCTTCGACATGTCTTTGGGCTTCAAAATATTAATGTGCAGATTGCCATCACCAATGTGGCCAAACCAAACCGCTTCGAACTGCGGGTATTGCTGGCGTAAAATTCCATCCATCTCGCTTAAGAATTCGGGAACTTTTGAGATCCGGACAGAGATATCATTCTTGTACGGGGAGTGAGGCGAAGTGGCCTCTGAGATATCTTCGCGCAAACGCCAAAGATCTCGCGCCTGGGCCGGCGTTTGGGCTTGAATTCCATCCAGCACCCAGCCCTCCTCCAGGCCGTGCTCGAATTGTCCCATGGCTTTTTCTTCTGTTTCGGGGTTGAGATTTTCAATTTCGACCAACAGGTAATAGGGATGTCGTTCAGAAAAAGGGGCCTTCAAATCATGGTGGTGAGCCAAAACATGGGTCAGCGCCAAGTCGGTGAACATCTCAAACGCCATGATTGGCAGGTTCTGTTTGAATTGGTGATAGACCTTCATCACGCTGCTCAAATCCTCGACGGCAAGAGCCAACAGCATGGGAGGAGCTGTGTTGCGCGCCAAATTCAGGGTCACTTTTGTAATCAGTCCCAGTGTGCCTTCGGAACCGATCATCAAATGGCGCAAATCATAGCCAGTGGCATTCTTCACCAGTGACTGGCCAAGATGTAAAACATCACCCGCTCCGGTGA
This sequence comes from Bdellovibrionales bacterium, assembly GCA_050250515.1. GTDB lineage: Bacteria > Bdellovibrionota > Bdellovibrionia > Bdellovibrionales > UBA1609 > JALHOQ01. The sequence goes on from JBFWON010000030.1 coordinate 12,405, forward strand.
CGACCTCTAGGCCCGCCACCCACTGGCGAGTCAGTCCAAATCTTAAAACTTTAATTCCACCGGCATTGGTGGCGACGTTGCCACCAATTTGGCTAGATCCCCGACTGGCGAAATCGACGGGGTAGTAAAATCCGTTTTCTTCCGCATGCTTTTGAATGGTTTCAGTAATGACCCCGGATTCGACCGTCAAAGTTTGGTCCAGGGGGTTGAGATCCAAAATGCGATTCATCTTTTGAAACGAGACCACCACTTCGCCGTCGAGGGCCACCGCTCCCCCGCTAAGTCCCGTTCGCCCCCCAGAGGGAACCAGAGCCGTCTTCGTCTTGCGCGCCCATTTCACCAGGTCGACAATTTCTTTTGTCGATTTGGGGAACACGATGGCTTGCGGTTTTGGGTCGTAATATTTGACCCAGTCTCGGCCGTACTCGATGAGATCAGCAGGGCTGGTGGCCACACGGTCTTTGGTAAAAATGGAATTGAGCTCGGACAAATGGGTTTCAGTCATGCCACTAAAATAGCAGCTTAAGTCCTACTGGCTCAATTTTAAAAAGCGGGGATCTTGTTTGATGTCAAAGTCCTTATCGGCGCGCCGCGCGGTAGAGATATCCATCAGAATGGAAATGGCGTACTTCGCGGCGGTGGGGAGCTTGGCCGGGGAGTGGAGACAGATGTTCTCCATGGTCGCGGCCAATTGCGTGATTTCGGGAATGCCGTAGGTCTGCCCGGTGCCCTTGAGCTTGTGAAACGAGTTGCGCAAATCGGCCGTGGCCCCATCTCGCACGAATTTCTGAATGTCCGCGATCTTATCGGGCAATGAATTGATATAATCCTTTTGTAGACCTTTTAGCATTTGTTCAACACTCATGCCGCAGCCTCCATTTGTTGGGCGGCACCGTAGCGCCACTCGGGAAGGGTAAAGGTAAATACACTGCCCTCACCGGGTTGTGAAGATACCGAAATTTCACCACCATGCTGTTCCACCAACGCTCGGGCGATGGCCAGACCCAATCCTGTGCCTTTGACCAATGGGTTTTTGCTGTTGGTGGCCTGACGGAATTTTTGAAAAATCGCTTCCAGATCTTGTGGCTCAATGCCTCGGCCTTGGTCGGCCACTTGAATCTGAAGGCGTCCACGATTGGTTACGTGTACTCGAACGGTTACGGTTTTTCCCTTGGGTGAAAATTTAATCGCGTTCGAGACCAGATTGGTTAGAACTTGCTGAATCCGGTCGTCGTCCATATAGGTCTCCACATTCGGGACCGCTTCAGCCACCAAAGTCACTTCGGCTTGGCTTGCCAGGCCTTGCAAGCTTCTTAAACTGGTTTCAATCAGTTCGTTAAGAGAATGCCAATCCTGATTTAAGGGCAACTTGCGAGCTTCAATTTTGGCCAAATCGAGAATGTCATTGATCAGGCGAATCAGACGATCCGTTTCGTTTTCTGCGATCGAAAGCAAGTTCTCAGCCATTTCATTCAAAGTCCCAATCACCCCCGATCGCATCAGGCTTAAAGAGCCTTTGATTGAGGTGAGGGGAGTGCGCAGCTCGTGCGAGGCAATGCTTAGAAATTCCGATTTGGCTTGATCCAGTGTTCGAAGCTGTTCGACGTTGTGGATCACGCGTTGTGCGAGTGAATTGAAGGTCGATTGCATGTGTCCAATTTCATCTTGTGTGGGCACACCAAATTGATAGGTGTAGCGATCATTTAAAAAGTCGACCATGCGGCGGGAGAGCACTTGCATGGGGCGAATGACAGCACGGTGGACAAAGACCTGCAGACCAATAAATGTCAGTACCAGAGTCAACATGGTCAGGCCGGCAAAGTAAACCAGTCGATTTTCGAGATAGTTGAGCTGCTCGAGGGTGAAGCGCTGAAACTCGGTCTCATTGCGATAAAAAACACGGTGGCGCTCGCGCACCACGGACGGAACTCCAGAAGTCATAGCCTGGATAAGATTTGAGAGTTCCTCCATCCTTCGGGGCGGGGAAAGACGGGATCGATAAATCTGAAGTCTTCGCAGTTGCTCGGAATTGGGTTTTCGGTCGCCAATATAGTCGAGCTCAGTTCTTAAGGCGTAAGATAGATCCAGTTGTTTGCGCGTTTCACGAAAGTTGCGGAATGTTTTGTGAGCCACGTAGGCCAGCGTAAGAGTGGTCGCCGTGAAAAGGCTAAGCAAAAAGAAAAGCCGAAAGCGGATTGAGCTCAAGCGGCCCCCTCCAGCGCCTTACGGATTTGTTCGCCCAGTTTCATAGGATCAAAGGGTTTGGGGATAAAGCCGGTACCTACGGCATAGAATTCCTTGATGTCGGATTCTTGCGATTTCGCACTTAGAAAGATAACGGGTTTAGGATCATCGACCGCTTCTTTGTAAGCTTGGCAGACCTTGAGTCCGTTCATCTTCGGCATCATTTCATCGAGCAGTATCAAGTCGTATTTCTGTGTGATCGCTTCGTCGAGCGCTTGCTGCCCATCGCTCACTATGGTCACGTCATGGCCCGCCAATTTTTCAAGAGAGATCTTGGCGATCGTTGAAATATTAGGATCATCTTCGGCCAAAAGAATCTTCATAGATCCGCCTTAAGCTGATGCCTTAAATGAGCTGCCGTGTGAATATAGCCAGCGTCTAATTTTTTGCAAAAAGGTCTCGCGTGCTCCCAGAAAGATAAGCTGTGCGCGGTAGTGACCCGTGGCTTCATCTTGCTCAACGTTGAGCACTTTCATTGGTGGTGGTTGGGCATCCAAATCGGTAAAGAACTGGCATTGAACATCGATCAACATGCCCGAGCGAATGGGAACTTCCGTTACAATCCGAACACCCAATTCAGACACGGTCTCAACGACAATGTCTCGGCGCAATTGACCCTTAGACAATCCAACGGAGATCAAATTCACTTCGGGATATTGATTCGGTGGTCGTTTGGCAAACAGCGAGTTGACCTTTTGCACCAGAAGCAAGGGATCGAGGGGTTTGACGATGTAGTCGTCCACACCCATTTTAACCGCCCGCTCAACATCCTTACGCTCGCGAAGACCAGTGAGCATGGCCACGCTCATATCCTTATATTTCGCATCTTTTTTGATGGTGTTGATCAGCTCGAAGCCCGAATAATGGGGCATGTTGGCATCAGAGAGGAGCAGGTCAAAGTCGATATGATTGAGCCAATCGATAGCGCGCATAGCGTCTTCAGCGACGAATACGGTGTGACCTGCATGGCCCAAGACGGTCTCGGCCATCTTTAGAATGTCTTGATCATCATCCACGACCAAAATACGAGCCACAGTGCAACCCCTCCACACTTTATATATCGGAAGGGGCGCTCTCTGACGCCACCGACTTTAGCCCGGCTCTATCAGTCTTTTGGTGCGCGAAGAATCTTGGCAAATTTCAAAAAGAACGTATAAGATTTAGGCACTTCCGCGACGACCATGGAGGAGGGAAGATGAACGCACTAATCTTAATTTTGTCCGCGACTTTTGTATGGGCGGCCAAGCCGTCGTCAAACGATGTTGAAGGCTTACTAAAATCTTATTTGAAAAAGCCAAACTTGGCTGATGACCAAGAGGATCTTGCGGCCTGTTCGGATGGAACTTGCCGGGTTGAATTTCGCTCTGGTCTTCGACTCCACGAAGATCTGGAGGCGGAGGATGTGGGTGAGGAGTTGGCGCAAGACGATGTGGATTTTGGCCCCGCGGTTTATGAGGCGCATTTAGATATCTTCAAAGATGGCAAAATATTCGCGCGCCGAAATGGCTGCTATTTGATAACTAAAGAGGGATCCGGTTGGCGGGTTCAAAACTACGTTTACGAATGTAAAGAGTGAAAAAGAACATCCTTTGGTGGGACCGCCTTATTCGATTTTTTCTCGGCGTCTTTATGGTCGCATGGGCAATCGCCGGCGGTCCCGTTTGGTCCTACAGTGGACTGTATCTCATGGCGAGTGGATCTTGGGGCTACTGCGGGCTCTATTCGCTTCTTAATTATCAACCGTTCGGTGAGTGAACACTGTCCGAAGTTGAGGCGGTCTCACGTAGCCGTTACTACGCCCTTAGCTCACTTTGAGACGAGAAATCATTTCGATGATTCAGAATGCGGCGAATTCGTAAGCTCTTATAGGCAAGCTTTCAAACTTTGCTAAACTGTTCCTATGTTCGTCCCTCGTTTACGATTCACTCGAATCGTTGCATTGTTGGCCTTCGTCGTCTTTGGCGTCACCTTGTTCCAAAATTGCGGGCAAGCGTTTAAACCCATGGACTACAACAAATCCTCAAATGATGGGACGGGCGGCGGCGGTGGTGGGGGAACCACAGTTTCTGAAGTTGGATTCAAGGCCGTCTCTGAACAGTTCTTTGTACCCAACTGCACCGCTTGCCACAATTCCTCTTTTGCCAGCGGCAGTGTGGATCTTAGCTCCTTTGCGGGGGCCTCGAGCCCGAGCCTCGTGACTCGGTTTAATCCCAACGCCAGCAAAATCTACCAGGAAGTCACCAGCGGGGCGATGCCGCAAGGAGCGCCCTTATCACCGTCGGCTTATGAAATCTTACGACTTTGGATTTTACAAGGGGCTCGGGACAACCTTCCGCCGACCATGAAGCTGACGCCAGATCAAATGATTCGCTTGCCAATGAATTCGGCTACAATCGGAGTCAACGCCAGCGATTCCGATGGTACGATTGCCAGTTACGGATGGGTGCAGTTTTCCGGTCCAAATATGGCCACGTTGACGGGGGCTAACTCGGCGGCGTTGTCTGTCAGTGGCCTGATCGAGGGCACCTATCAGTTTCAGGTGGTGGTGACGGATGATCGGGGCGATTCAGTGTCGGGTGTTTCCACTATTACAGTATTGCCTGTACAAGCCGCCGCGACTTTCGCGCAGGTGAATCAAATCGTGCTAGGCAAGTGCATCGGGTGTCACACCCCTACGGGCCTGGCACCGATGAAGCCGATGACGACATACGCTGAGGTTCGAAATTACGTGGTTCCCAATCAGCCCGATGCAAGTTCTTTGTACAATCAAGTCGTGATGGACTTAATGCCTCTGGGTGGTCCCTACCTAAGCACGACCGAAAAAGATCTCATTCGCTCTTGGATCCAAGGCGGCGCCCTTAACAACTAGTGGGCCGGCTTTTGCCAGGCACCAACCTTGCTAAGCTATTCATGTGGAAATTTTCAGGATTTAGGGTCGTATCGGCCTTTATTTCGTTTGGGATCATCAGCACGAGTGCCTGGGCTGCCAATATTTGCACGGACCCTGTAACTTCGATTTGTCAGTCCGACAGTGCCCGCCAGGCCAGCGTCATTCGACATCGTGTGGAGAGCGAATTTCGTCGACTTCGCATTATCAGCCGCATGGACAACTGGTTCGGCTATTGCCCGAGGCTTGCGGCTCAGACAGGCCACGTCCTCAGCTCTTGCGACACCCAGGTTCTCAAGCTAATGGAGAAGCAGGTATTTACCGAGGCCCTCACCCGTTTGGTGCGTACCGAATTTGAAGAGGCGCGACGATCTGTGGTGAACCTTTTGACCCAGAAACTCGAGACCGTGAGGGATCCGCAAGTCAAGATGACGCTTAAAGAGCGATTGCGGGTGATCTACCGGGCGAAGCTTGAGTTCGATTTAGTCGCGGTGGCGGGCAAGTCGAGCCCCATAGGAACGGAGGGGTTCGATATTTGGAACACCTACACCTCGCCTGCTAGCGAAACTGTCTTTCTGGCCGGTATGACGGTTTTGGCCAGATCCCATCCGCGCTTTATTCGTTGGATGCTTACGCATGAGCTTGGTCACTTGATCGGCCCGACAGCCACCACTTCGATCTTTGGCGAGCAGGCTGGTCATTCGGGTGTGACAATTGGATTCAAGCCGTGGTCAAAAATGGATCTTGCGTTTGAGTCTGAAATGAACTGCTTGGATTCGGAACATCGGCCGAGGTCCTTTGCGCATCGAGACACCAAATGTATAAATGAAAACCTGGTTTCGGCCCTCAGCAAAGTGGGGGCAAGTACACAAAGGTCTTTTCAAATCCAGCAGCGCCTAACTCTGGTCTCGCAAAGCCCGATATTTTCGCCTGTGATCGTGTCCGAGAGTGGAGAGCTTTGCCAAATGGATCAAGGCGAAGAAGTCTTTGCGGATTGGGTGGCGGCCATGGGTCGATCTGAAGAAATTATGACCGAAGCGGATCTGATCGAAACTATGGCTCCCCATTGTGTGGATCGCGAAATTCTCATTGAGAAAAACCCTTTTTCTCATCCAGATGCCGATTACCGCATTCGATTTTTTGCTGGGCAGTCCGCGGTGCAAAAAACCTTCGGTTGCTCGACTCGCGATGATGGCAAAATTTGGACCTGTCCACTTGATCCCGGAGAAAAATAATGATGATGCGCCGATGGTTCGCTTTCCTGTTGTCACTTTCCTTAGCTCTTCCTGCCTGGGCGGATTGTGAAAAGACAATTCTTGCAGGCCCCTGCCGTGGACGAGGTTGCATCGACACGCAGATGAACACCACTCAGCCTAGAACTTTGCCCAATCTCCCGGGGACTTTAATCAATGATGGCGAGCGGTTTATTTTGGATCAAGGGACCTGGGCTGATATTGACACAAGCTTAAGCCTTTCGAAAGGCCTGCTTGATCCTGTTTTGGCCGAAATTCCCAGTCAACTGGGTAAGGCTCGTCTTCAGTGGGAAATGGAGCGTCCTCTTTTGAGGACTGAACTAATCGTAGCTCGACAGCAGGCGGTTCGCGAGCTGATGAAGGACAATGGGAAACTGATGGCGAACCTCAGCCGGATGTTTAAGAAACACCAGTCCGACGCTGTCTTTACCGATGAAGCGGGAAATCCAAGGACTGTGGACTTACATTTGAATCCAGCGGAGGCATTGGGTCGTCTAGAAGATCCCGCTTTTTGGCGAGGGGTCGGTGGCGACGCTCATGTTCTACTGCAGAATCTAGCGATGGCCACTGTAGGGGCGTACATTTATCTCGGTGAACCTGGGGTTGCACTTTTGGGGTCAATCGCCGTTGGAGGCATGCTTTATGGCCGTTTGTCTCATGAACAGAGGGGATTTTCGGAAGCCCGTCATCTCGTGCAGATCTTTGAGCGAACCAATGGCCGGCTTGTTCGTTCCCTTAAAAAAATGGAATCACCTGTACTTAAGCAAATTGCCCACGATCTGGAAGTGGCGAGTGATGTGAGTCGACCCGACTCGCTTGTCGGAGCCCGGCGATTTATGCGTCGAGCGATGATTTTAGAGAACTCTATATTCTTGACGAATTATATCGCGAAAGTTCGCGCCACAAAGAAATTGAATGAACGCCTCGATAGTATTGTTTCTTACCTGGATGCGTTGGCGGAGCTCGAGATGTTAGTAGGCATTGCGCACTACCAGCTCAAGCATCTCGACACCCATCGGTTTTTGACAATGAAGGATCCCTCCGCGGCTGTTGTGAGAATTGAGGATGCGCACAATCCCAACATTCTGCGATTACAAGAGGAGACCGGCAAAGAGTCTCGGCCCACGCACTTCTACTTTTCCCCCGAAAACCGCGTGGAGCTGGTTACGGGAGCCAACGCTGAAGGTAAAACAACCGCTCTTCGAACAGAAATCCAGATCGGGCTGGCCAGCCAGATCGGCTATCCGGTCCCCGCACGGGGTGAGACCATACCGATGATTTTCATTGCGGGGAACAAAGTCCCCGACACCGTCGGCAAAAGCTTAATGATGGTTCAATGTGAGAGAATTGCCCACATGCTCAATGCCGCGATCGCTCTTTTGAAGCAGGGCCACCGGGTCATGTTGAAATTTGATGAACCGTTTGATGGCACCTCGCCAGAGGAACGTCGTGCCTTAGTGGCCGCCATTATTATTTATGTGGGTCAGCAGCCGAATCTTTATGCTTCGATCGCCACGCATGAGAGATCATTGATTGATTTGGTTTCAGGTGTGGGAAATGTCACGACGCCGGCGCAGGCCAATTCAACTCCCATATCGCCGGATTTCTCCCAAGCGCTCTCAACGGTTCGAAATGTCCATTACCAGGGCTATGCCAAGCAGGAGGGCGGCGCCAAAACTCGCAACGCTCTTAAAATTGCAGCGCAGATGGGAATGCCCAGTGAGGTTTTAGCCATCGCCCGGCGAATTCTCAAAGATTCGGGAATCGACAGCGATTAGAGTTCAATTGTTCAGTTCGATGGACAAGTTCACCCGTCTATTTTGGAAAATCACAACGCGCTCATCCTGATAGATTGGCGACCACGAGCGACCAAGTTCGGTGGACCAACCGGCCTGCGGATTGGCGATCAGCGACGAGGTGTAAGCGACAAAGTATTTCACCTGGCCATCGACAATAATTCTTTTCCAGTCCTCTCGGCTGTAAGAAAAACGAAAGTAATTTTGCATGACGAGTGCGGGCTGGTCCAGGTGTCCGTGACCTGCGATTTTCATTTTGCCATCGAGTTCCCAAGCGAGCAGCCCGCCCATGTCGTACTCGTTAAAGACATTCCCGGGAGGAAGTGCTTTTAAGAACCGGACGGCTTTGAGCGGGACATGCGCGGCCACCGGTTCTTCTTGCAACAATTGCCGGGGCCCATAAGTCGACTGCATCAGCACGAACACTAGCGCCGCACAGGACAGCGCAACGGCACTTCTCATCGTGTATTTTGAATGGAGAATGCGCCATTTTGTATCCTCGGGTTCAAGACTGGCCAAAATCAAAGCGGCCAGTCCAAACCCCGCCAAGCCGACGAAACGAACGGCGGAAAGCCCAAGATAGGCGAGCAAAAGGACCATCATGATCTTAAAAGGTCCCGAGCGCCTAAAATCACGAATGGTGAGGAACAAGGTGAGCAAAAGCAGAACCACAAGAAGACTTTTATAGACGGTACCCAACAGATAGTGTGGGAGCGTGGGCATCCATTCCGAATTGATCTCTCGAAATATTTGGAAGTCCGCTTTGAGAAAGACCTTTAGAGGATAAATCAGGCCGTAAAAGCCTTGGGGGTTAAGAGCTGGCAAAAGCACACAAAGACTAAATACAAGGATCCACTCTCGCCTCTCTTTTGGGCTCCAGAAGAAAAAGTGGGAGGCGATAAAGGCGCCGAGCACTCCCCATCCAATCAAGTAGCCGGGGTGAAGTTGAATCCAGAGCAAAAAGAGGGCGGGGAGTCCCCACTTGAGTTTGGGTCTTGCTTCGAGCCAATCCCAATCGGACAAAAGATAAATCAATCCGGTGATCACAACGTCAGAAAAGAGCGAAGCCCGATCGCCAAAGCAACGTTCATGTGCGATGTAAAAGCCAAAGGCGAGGACGATCCATGTGACTGGAGCGGGAAGATGGGATCTTTGGCCCGTTTTCCAAACCAGCGCGGCGGCCAAGGTCACCAACAGGCTGCGCAGAATCATGACCCCTTGAAAACCCCCGACGGAATAGGTGCCGTAGCTGATTAAGTAGGAGAGCCACTCGTGCCACAAGTACCAGGGAAAATCGGGAATCGTGAATATATAGGGGTCGGTGGCGCCGAACTCACCATGAATCCAAAGCCGGCGGCCCAGGGCCAGGTACATGAAAAAATCATCGGCGCCGACGGGGACGAGAGCGCGAACAAAAACAAACATTAAAGTTAGTAAAAACAAAAGGCGGCCTAAGTTCATGACTTAAGCTATTGGATCATTCTTCGTCGGCCTCGTCATCCGTGGAGGAGTTGGGAGAATCGCATTCCCATTTTCCGGTCTCAGTCCACCCGCACACCGGCTTGCCAGACTCTTTCTTAGCGGCGGCAGGAGCTGATTTTGTGGAGCCCTTGGAATTGGAGGCGCACCCCAACTGAAACATCAGACACAATGTGGCAGATGTGATTGAAAGCCAGAATTTCATAGGTGTATTTATCCTTTGACCAAATCGGCCAACTCACCGGCCTCAAACATTTCCATCATGATGTCGCTACCGCCGACTAACTTTTTGTCGATGTAGAGTTGAGGAATCGTGGGCCAATTGCCGAATTCTTTGATGCCGGTACGAATCTCATCGTCTTCTAAAACATCACATGAAGCAAAGTCGGCACCCAGTTCACGCAGAATCGCCACCGCTCGGGCTGAGAAGCCACACTGCGGAAACGAAGGCGAACCCTTCATGAAAAGACAAATTCGTTTTTCACCTAAGAGCTTTTCAATTCGATTGCGCGTGGACTCCGTCATACTTTCTCCTCAAGGGGTTTTGGTTCGGATGGTTAAAGCGTGGACTTCACCCGTTTTAAGTTCGGCGTCGAAAGCCGCCATCACCACTTTATGCTGATCAATTCTCGACAGACCGGCGAAGCGACTCGATGTCACCGCGACCTCATAATGGTCTTCGGTTCCCGTCATATCGCGGACTTCGACCTGACTATCTGGAAAATTCTCAAGTAAGCGGGCTCGGATCTGTTCGGGTGACATAGATGATCAGATATAGACGAGCTCGGCCTCATTTCCAATTATATCCAGCATAAAATTATTGACGCTACGCAGTCTGATCCCTATAACCGGCTGAAATGACGGATCATACCGACGACTCTTATGAATATATCGAGACCTCCGATCCGACCCATATCAAGCGCGAGAGGGCCAAGGCTAAGGAGCTTCGGGGTGGGAGTTGGTGGCGCCAGCAGGTCGGAAAGGGCATCTGTTACCACTGCGAAAAGAAATTTTCGGCGTCCGAATTGACGATGGATCACCTCATCCCCATCTCCCGGGGAGGCCGCAGCACCAAGAAAAATATTGTGGTCTCGTGCAAAGAGTGCAATTCTCAAAAAAAAAATCGGACGGTCGCAGAACTTCGCTTACGCGAACTCAAATAATTGGCTGAAAACTGAGGAGCCTAAGTGTCCAAGATTACTTCCAGTAGTACGGCGGAATATTTTGCCAAAAACCTTCAGCAGGTCGGTTTTTCATCCCCATCTAAAGCGGTTTTGACCACTCTTAAAGAAGCTATAGACAATTCGCTTGATGCCTGTGAAGAGGCCGGAATTCTTCCCGATATAAATGTTGAGATCACCAAAATGGGGCCGGGGGCTTCGCGCAACACGGACCTCGTGCAAATCGTGGTGGAGGACAACGGACCTGGGTTGGATGCGGATGATTTAGCCCGCGTCTTTGGTGAGTACTTGGCCTCGAGTAAGTTTGGCCGCGGACGTTGTTCGCGCGGGCAGCAAGGTATTGGTATTTCGGCGGCCACCACATGGGCGCAATTGACGAATGCTTCGGGTGTTCGAGTTCTCAGCAAGACCTCTAAAATGCGCAAAGCTATTTCGGCCGTGGTCGATGTCGATATTAAGGGAAATAAAGGTCTTCTTAAGAAAAAAGAGACCACCGACTGGGAGAAGAGCCACGGCTTGAAAGTGGATTTTCGAATCGACGGCCGCATCGTCCTGAATGGAGATGGTGGCCTGCTGACTTATCTTGAAGGCACCACTTTGGTGAATCCGCATTTGACCATTCGTTACAAGCTCACCGATTCGGAGCCGATCGAAATTAAGAGGGTGTCGGATTCGATCCCGAACGTACCGCCTTCAACGCTACCCCATCCTCACACGATGAAGCTTGGCGAATTTATGACCCATGCCGGCCTCTATGGAAAGATCACGTTGGATAATTTCCTACGCAAAGGCTTTTCCCGTATGTCGGATGCCAGTGTAAAAGAGATCGCCAAAAAGTTACCTAAGGGTCTTTTGACGAAGACGCTTCCGACTTTTAACGAAGAGTCCTACAAAAAGATTTATCAGGCGATTCAATCCGTCGACTTGATCGCACCGAGTACAAAATCCGTTTTGACCGTCGGCGAAGAAGGACTCTCGAAGAGCATTCAACGTCTAGGAGAAGTCGACTTCTTTAGCGTGGTCACGCGCAAGCCCACGATTTGTGATTTTAAACCAGTGGTGGTGGAAGTCGCCATTGCTCGTTTTACCAATCGGGGTGGCTCCGATGGGTCGGAAACTCCCGTCCAGCTGCTTCGCTTTGCTAACCGGGTTCCCTTGCAGTTTGATAAGGGTGCCTGTGCGATCACCAAAGCGGTGGAGTCCGTCAACTGGCGCACTTACGGGCTGAATCAGCCCAAAAATTCATTGCCTCTTGGTCCATTTGTTTTTGCGGTCAGTGTTACTTCTCCGTTTATCAAATTCAAAAATGCTTCGAAGGAAACTATCGATGGCGGCGATGATTTGATCGAGGAGATTCGTCGTGCTCTGATGCAGGCGGGGCAGAAACTGTCTCGCCACATTCGCGCGGAGTACAAGGCGGCAGATCTAGAACGCAAGATTTCTCATATCGAAAAATTTGGACCTATTTTAGTCGAAGGCCTGGCGCGCATTGTGGGTGCTGGCAAAAACCGCATCGAAAAAGCGGAAGCAGGTCTTTCCAAACTCTTGGGACGAGACGCCAGCTCGGCCGAGCAAGAACTCGAAGCCGCCACCACGAAGCTCAAAGCCCTTAAGGCGAAAGAGCGAAAGAAGCTGGGTCTTGAGGACGAAGAAGAGCTGGTCGAAGACTCTCGCCCGAATGAAGAGTCTTCCTCAGTGTCGGAAGAGGCCGAGGCTGACGTCGAAGCGGCGGCGGAAGCTCCAGCCAAGTCGACCAAGAAGTCGACTAAAAAAACGACCGATCGTAAGAAAAAATAGGAGCCCTTAATGGCTAAGCAAATTCGCATTCGTGAGTTGACCAAAGATATTCGCAAAGAGGCCATGGTCCTTTGTGAGGACATGCTGGCCGATCTGGAAAAGGCGAAGCGTCCTGTGCTCGAGGCGGTGAAGTGCTCACTCGACAATTCACTCTATAATCCGAAAGTGGGTTTTTTAACCCCGGGTGATAAAGTGGTGAAGACGGAGCTCAACGTTTCGTCCGTACAGAAGATGGCGCGCACAATTTTTATGCTTGAGACGATGCTCGGGAATTTGCTAAGCGGCGCTGTGAATACGAAGCGTGAGCTTTACTATATTTCCAAAGGTCTTGTGCGCTCGAACGCGAGTCTTAAGCCCCTCGATTTTGATGATCAGCCTGAGAGTGATGCGATTATCGATTTTATTTGCGACATGTTGCAGGTTTATCGAGAAGAGATGAACTGTTTCGCCAATGACCGTGGTGGACAGACCTACTCGAAGAATTTAGTTGTGACCGAGACTTTGTCTGACGGATCCAAGGCGGTAGTGGATTTGAGTACACTGGGTACCACACCCTTTCAGCCGAAGAACAAGCCCCAGCAGTTTAGGCTCAAGGCCAAAAAAGGCAAAATTGATTTTTGCCTGGTGATCGAATCTGAAGGTACCGCGAATACGTTGGTCGCAAACGGCATGCATATTCGCCACAACTGTATTGTGATCGGTGCTCAGGGTGTGCCTTCCAACGGAGTGCGCGGCTGGTGTAAGACAATTCAAGACCAGTTGAAAGTACCAATGTATTTCTACGGAGATTTGGATGCGTACACTCTGCAAAACATCTTCCGTACTCTTAAGGCCGGCTCGGCGGCGAGCTTGATTCGAAATTCTGACTTTTCGGCCCCCGAAGTTCGATTTTTGGGAGTGTTGCCTGATGATGTGAAGAAGTATGATCTGCTTTGTTATAGTGTTAATGAAAAGGATGTTGCCGAAGCCAGATCGTTGAAGAAGGCCAAGGACGCCTTGGAAAATGATCCTTTCTTCCAGGATAAGAAGAATAAAGATCTGGCGGATATCTTGCGCTGGCTCGTGAAAGAGAAGAAGCGTTGTGAGCAGCAGGCCGTCTTCAGCGTGGATCCCAAGGATCCGCAAATTCTAGAAAAAATCATCGTCGAAAAAATTAAGAAAAAATCCTTCGTCTAAAAGGTAAAAAGGAGTCCGCCCCTTTTGCGCCGGCTCCGCGTCAATTACGGCGGTCCGAGATTCGGACCGACTGGGCCCGGGCCCAGTCAGGTTCTTCTACAGCTTGTCGGTCGCTTCTTCGGTAAGGGACTTTAGACTTTGCAAGATCGATGCGCGGTTCAAGGCGGGGCGGATCACTGATGCTCGTAGAGACTGGTGAAGTCCACGTTGGCAAAGGCGAGCATTTCAAGTCCCAGGGACTGACGGAGGAAAGGGACGTAGCGGCCATAGGTGAAGCGATATTTTTCCAGCATTCCATCCCAGCCCGTTGCCAGGGAAAAGGCGTTTTCTAAAATAACGGCGCCACCATAGTCCTTGGGACGATCCATGATCTGCCGTGAGAGAATCAGGCGGCAATGGGGCTTTGAGGCCTCGAAGGCCTGTTGGAGCGTAGTTATTCTTTCGTTGGGTTCGTCCTCAAAGGGATACATCTTGCTCAGGTAGGTCGCATAAAATGGGATGGCCTGCGAGGCCTCGGCCAATGCGGCACAAGAGCCGACAGGCCAGGCTTCGTTGCGGTTCAAAAATGTTCGCTGAATGGCGCCTGGCGAAGTCAAATTGGCGAAGCCAGCGGCCACCCAAAGAGTGGTTTTCATCTTGTCTAAGTCGTTGGCATCAAAAACTTCAAATTCGTCACCAACAAGAAGTCCTCGGCGAACGGCTTCCTCATACGCCGCTCGTTCGATTTTCAATAAACTGACTGCGACCATGCTGCCGATCAGGACCTCAGTGGTGTAGGTGAGTCTCGCTAGATGGCGAACGTCCTTGAGAGCGCGAATGATTTCGTGGTTTTCCAGAGAAGTTCGAAGGTGCAGCTTGGCGGCCGTCCCTAAGAAGCTCATGTCCGCTATGGGCACAGAATAAGGATTGATGGGCTTGGCGCGGGGACCGATGTACTTGGCATTAGGTCCGTGGACGAAGAGATCCCAGTGGTCATAGCTATGAAGGTGGTGGATCCAATTCAGATCGACATTTTGTAGCGCTAGAGGAATTTTGGCGTGCAACCAATCGGCGTTCCAAGCCGGGTCTTTAAACTCAGGCAAAAGACTATTGGTGCCGTTTGAGTTCCAGGAAATCTTCGAATTCAAAAAGACTCCGGCATCGGCTTTGACCTTTCGTGTTTCTCGCAAGAATTCATATTGCGATAGGCTGTGTTGATCGGCCTGAAATCGGGGGATGCGGCTCACCACTTTGGCTGTCATTTGACTTAGCTTTTGCTCATAGCGATGGCTTTGAACACCCGCAAAAATATAAAGACCGAAGGCGCCTAAGGCCGCACAACTGAGAGTCCATCGTAGAAGTCTATCTAACCAATGCCGTTGCGCCGCCAGCAAACGGCGACCCAAAATACGCGGGTCACCAAATCCCGACAAGACAGCAAGGATCGCGGATTCATCTTCAGGTTTCACTCCCTCAAGGGCGTCCTCTAAATGCGCAAGAATTTCTTCGCGCGTCTCGGCCTGGGTTTTAGAATTTCTAATGGGAGCCACCAACCGATCTAGAAATTCAGAAATAAGAGGATGGCTTTGCCAATCAGTTTTCACATGCTCTCTCCGCAGCCAACACTTGGTCCATCATTTTGCGAAAGGCCGCCCATTGGCTGGCGCGCTCTTTCAAGAGAGCACGTCCCTTTTTGGTGATCTTATAATATTTGCGTTTGCGCTCTCCCAGACCGTCAGACCATTCACTTTCGACAGCTCCGTCTGTTTCAAGCGCATGCAGAATCGGGTAAAGGGTCCCTTCTTTAACCTCAATCCCGCCGTTCGAGGTGTGCTCAAGCTCCTTCATAATTTGATAACCGTACATGGACTTCTTCTGTAAGGTTTTGAGAACCAGGGTGGTCATACTGCCTTTTAAGAGCTCGGAGCTGATCATGCTAACCTCGTATTCCTATACATCGGACTCCAAGGTATAATACTTGAGGGGTCAATCCAAAAAAAGTCTAGAAACTTAGGTCTAGGGGGCGCCGGCTATTCCCAGGGTCTTGGCGATCTCGCTGAGAGCGTTCTCTTCGGCGTCTCCGAGGTGTCCATCGGCGATCACAGCGGCCCGGCAGGCGCGCAGGATTTCTTGAGCCATCGGCAGGCGAGCTGAGATTTTCTTAAGTCGTTCTTTAGTGACTTCGATCGACTTGTCAAAGTCGGTTCGAAACATTTCCACCGTGTCTTTGAAATAGCGGCGTATATGATCGACGTTGAATTGGGTGGCAAAGGGGGATTCGATCAACACGTGCTCAAATTTGACCACCTCAGCTCCATCAAGACCCTCGTCCGCACAGGCAACCCAGACGTAAGCAGCTGTGAAAGCGAGTAGAAATTCGTCAGCGGATTTTGAATCCATTGTGCGGACTCCTTTAGAGTTCGAAGGGGAAGCTAACGGTTACGCCATACATATTGGTCTTCAAGTCCGTCGATAAGTTGTTGCCGTTCACTTCGTCGTAAGTATCGCGGATCATTTCTAAGTTAATGCTGACCAGAGGAACAACCCGAAACCCAACACCGAACTTCACACCCGTACCGCTGTATTTACTACTGCTACCACTCGCTGTGAGCTCGGCTTCGGCATCGAAGGCGTAGGCGAAGTACAGTCGAACCAGCGTGGGAAAATTGTAACCAAAAAAGAGTGCGAGATCTTTCGGCTCCCAATCGTTACTGGTTGGCGTCACGTCATCCGACCATTTGCCGAGCATGTAGTCTGCGCCCACCATAAATCCTGAACTTAGGTATCCAAGGCGAAGTCCGTAACTGATGCCGTTCAGATCATGACTAGGGCTTGTCGTTTTCCAGGTTCCCATGTGATACCCGGCATAAGGCTCTACTAGAAATTCCGCATTGGCTTTTGGGAAGCTGATGAGAGTCAAAACGATACAACAGCTTAGGCTAAGAAAGCGATAAAGACGAGCCATAAGGACCTCCCCTGTTGGGATTCATTATGGAGAGGCGTCGGTTAGCCGGTCAAGGACCTGGTGCGAGAGGAAAGAGATATTGCGTCTCGACGTTTTGTCCATGGACCGTGTAGATCTCGATTACGGTGGTGGGATCCGCATTTAGGCGATGCTCGTCTATATAGGCCCGGGCCGCTGGGTAAACTTTAAGAGGGCCAAGCGACGGAGCCCCGGAAAATCGTGCGACAACATAGGGTTGGGAAGGACGCTCCCTCAGGCGAATTCCTGCAGGCAAATCTTCGGCCTTTAGTTCCACTGTCAGTACACATCCCGCATTGGCGCGCAGCCGGTCCTCATCCATAGTGGCGGGATCATCCAAAAATTCCCCGAAAGTTTGGGGGCAGGGCCAGTTGCGATCACGAGCCAACTTCTCAACGAGTTGAATCGTTTCGACGATCTTATGGTAGGGGCCCATGTGCTCTTTTTGAAGCAGGTAAAAAGGGCCGAGTGAGGCTTCTTCCACTTGAACTTGATTCGACCAGCCGAGGTGTTGGTACATGTAAACAATGAAGACGACGGCACTGGCGAAGATCGCCAACAAGATGGTCTTAATCACCGGTTTGGCCTGAGGCGATAGCTGTTAGTGTAAGTCCGCCTTTTAAGAGTGATTGTTGCGCGCCCGCCGATTGTGGTGGAATGACGGTCGCCAGGAGATCAAAAGAGGGCTCTCGCGAAAACCAAAAAACTTTGCCGGCCACCACCGTGCCATCAACCCACAGGACTTCGTGCACCTGGAGTGGATTCACCGCTGTGGTGAAATGAAGCAAAATCGAAAGAAGATCATTTTGTCCCGCTCCGTAGCCCTGCTGGTAAGATTTGAAAGTCACCATGATGGGAAACCGGAGTTTCTTCTGGTCGTCTTCACAAAGAGCCGAGAGCTCGGCTTTCCAAGAATCGCGTCCGATTAAAATGAAGTGATGGATGTCTCCTGCGAGCACTCCACTGACTTCGCAACGCCAAATAGGTGCTGCTGTCGCCGAGCCGGCTAAAATCCAGGAAAATAAAAAGAGTTTCCACGCCATTGAACTCGGCTAACAGATTTGAGCCGGATTCGTCATCCTATTTCCACTTGATTGAGCAACCCATTGAGGGTTTTTGCACAGAATTCACAGGTCGCTTGTCTAAAACGGCCTTTACGGCGTCGTCGAGTTCATGCGCCCGCACTTGGCTTGGATCTCTCCAGGAGTCATCAAGACGTCCCCGATAAACCAGCTTTCGGTCTGGACCGTAGAGGAAAAAATCGGGGGTGCAAACGGCCCCAAAAGATCGGGCGACGGACTGGTCCTCATCAATCAGATAAGGAAACTCATAATGTTTATCGTGCCATCGCTTAAGTAGCTCTTCGGGTCGGTCTTCCGAGTGATCGGTGGAATCATTTGAGCAGATGCCGATAAAGCGAACACCTAGGTCCGACCAGTCATGGCTGGCGGCAATAAGCCGGTCTTCGATGGCTTTGACGTAGGGGCAGTGATTGCAAATAAATCCGATAACCAAAGCTTCGCTGTCATCGAAGTCAGACTTGGTAACCCATTCTCCTGTGACGGATTTTAATTTGAACTCAGGGCATGCGCTGCCCAACTCGCCCGGTGGAGTGTAGGTGAGGGCCATCTTAGAGCTCCAACCACGAGATCCGGCCCGAGCTGTGCTCGATATCGCCTTGCGGACTGATTTGTTTTACGGTGAATACTTTCTTAGGGTTGGCGTTTAGCGCAAGTGTGAGATCTCGGCAGGCCGATGGTGTGAGTGTGGTGGACTGGGATTCCTGCACGGCGGAGGAGAACTCTTGGCGCAAGTGATCTAAAAACTGAAACCAGTCACCTTCTCGCAGGGGACTTTCCAAGTGGCTGCTCAAGTGGGTGGCCTCTGTGAATTTACGAGGATGATTGAGAATGTTTAAGCCCAGTCCAATGAGCAGACGATGGTCCCTTCCATTGGAAATGGTTTCGAGCAATAGGCCCCCCATTTTCAGTCCGTTCAACAAAAGGTCATTGGGGGCTTTGAGGCTCCAAGAAAGGGATGGCCAAGTGGCCACCATGGTACGAAACAGGGCCAATCCCACCCTGGGGCCTGAGATGGGTTGCGGGGCGCCCCCAACCTGGAGGGACCAGGTGTTCACTAAGTTTTCGTCGGCGCCGGTGTCGAGCCATTGATTGACGCCGCGACCGCGTCCTTTGGTTTGATGTCCGGTTAAATAAATCACAAGTGCATCGCCCTCGCTTAAGGCTCGATCCTTGGCCCAGTCATTTGTCGATTCCACCTCGGCCTCGTAGTGAACTGGGATTTGACGTTGCTCCGCCCAACTCTTGGTGGCGAGCGATAGTGATTTCAGACTCAAGCATTTTCTCCGGTTGCGGGTGAATTGGTCTCTGGCCATTCAAACAAGAGACTAAAATCCGCTACGGGGGCCGAGTGAGTCAAGGCACCAACGCTAATAAAATCAACTCCTAGCTCTGCGACGGAGCGAATTCTTTCTAATTTCATATTTCCGCTGGCTTCGACTTGGATCAGGGTCGGAATTCGCTCGCGTGCCTGCCGAATTTGATCATTGGTCATATTATCCAAAAGAATTCGATTTACCTGCAGTTGGACCGCTTTTTCGACTTCCTCAAGAGTCGCGCATTCCACTTCAATAGGTCCGCTGAAGTTCTTACGAATTCTTTGCACGGCTTCGGTCAATCCGCGCGCGGCCCGAATGTGATTTTCCTTGATTAAAATAGCATCCGATAGATTCATTCGATGATTCACACCACCGCCACATTTGACCGCCATTTTTTCAAGACTTCGCCAAAGCGGCGTGGTCTTACGGGTGTCGAGAATCTGGCATTTGGTGCCTCGAGTCTCTTGTACAAAACAGCGCGTCAGTGTGGCAATGCCACTCAGTCGCCCCAAAAAGTTTAGCGCCACCCTCTCGGCTTTTAAGAGTCCAACCAGGTTGCCCTTGATCCACGCCGCCGTTTGGCCCCCCAAAACCAGTTCACCATCTTTGAACTGCCAACTGATCTGCGCTTCGGGCTCGATATGGGCTACACACTCGGCAAACACATCGCGCCCGGCCAGAACAAGGTCCTCCTTCGCGAGAAGTCGGGCCGAGCCCTCGGTTTTAGGCAAGCGCAGAGAATCGGTGGTCACATCACCACGCGGAAGGTCTTCCTCGAAGGCGGTGGAGATGATCTTAGTAAGGTTGGGAGTCACGTTCTTTCAAGAGCTTGTTGAGCTCGCGTTCGATAATTTGGGCGGCCAAATCGGGTACCACTTTCCATACGACGGACTCGATAATTTCAGCAGCCTGTTGCCGGATGATCTCTTCGATCTTAGCTTCTGAAAGAGAGGGGCTGACAACGGTGCCCACTCGTGAAGGCTCATCCATATCTGAAATTTCATCATCGTCTGGCAAGAGATCTTCAATGTCGAGGCCCTCTGCCGTCACTTCGTCTTTCATCACTGCGGGCGGTCCTGAGGGCTTTTTGGGGGCGTGAGTCTCTTTGAGTGTGAAGGGCTCCTCTTCCACGGGCATGTCGTACTCGACGGGAAGGTGCTCGGGCTCCAGCTCCTCCGGCTTTAGGTCCAGCCGAAACTTATCGGCCGTGGCTTTGTCCTGACGAATCTTGGGCAGGGGAACCTGCGAAAATTCTTCGCGGGCTCCATCGAGCTCGACCATGGGCTCGCTGGGGGCTGGCGGGGCTTTGTCCTCGATCTCCGGCATTTTGGGAAAACTAAGAAATTGAGAAATGCGATTGCCCTGCGTGCGTGGCACGAGTTGCGACACCATAGAGCGCAAGGCGGTCACGTCGAATGGCTTTTCGAGCTGTGCGTCGGCATGGGAGGCCTGAAATTTGTCCTCGTCCAGCTCCATAAAACCGCTCCACATCAGTACGACGGGGATATCGCGGGTGTTCGGATCTTGCTTCAATTCCGCCGAAACTTCGTAGCCGCTGCGCTTTTGCAAGAGCACGTCGGCAAAAACGATGTCGGGTTTGAAATTTTTGGCCACTGCCAACACGTCGACGCCCACATTGACGGGGCGAACCTCGACGGCAAAATCTTGCAGAGCCAATTGGAACACTTTTTTAATTGTGGAACTTTCGTCCGCCAGTAAGACGCGCAAAGCCATAAATTCAGTAAAATCGGTTTGTGATTATTCGTCAAGCAAGTAAAGTGAACTCGCCCCATGTCGCTAATCGACCGCTATATTCTTAGACTTTTTGCCCTTTATTTCTTCGCCGGTGTCGTGGTCTTCGTGACCCTATATTTGACAGTTGACCTGATGACCTTTGGCATGCGTCATCTGGGCGAAGTGGGGTCCGCCACTCTGATCAAGTACTATGGCTACCATATCCCATGGATCGTCTATCAGCTGACTCCTGTGGCGGCCCTCTTGGCCACGCTGTTTACGCTGTCAAGTTTGAATCGGACCAACGAGCTGACGGCCTTGTTTAGTTTTGGTATGTCACTCCGGCGAGTTTCGATGCCCATATGGATCGCCGTCGGCCTGATTTCAGCAGCCTCTTTTGCGATGGGTGATCAGATTTTACCTCGTCTTTTGCAAAAACGAAACTATGTGGAATATGTCGAAATTAAAAAACGTCCCGGTCTTTACTCAACAGTCAAAACCAACAAGATCTGGTTTCGAACCGAAAACATCTTATTCAACATCAAGACCTTGAACCCGGATACTCGCAGAGCCCAAGGGATCACCCTCTACTATTTTGATCCGGACTGGCAACTGACCCAATTGATTGCGGCCAATGAAGTCGAAATGCGGGGATCCTTATGGAATTTAAAGAATGGCTTGGTCACGCTTTTTGCGGCAGAGAGCAGTTTTCCTCTGACTCGCACCTTCAGTGAAAAAACGGTGACGATGAACGAAGATCTCCGAGACATTCAAAGTTCGGTAAACTCTTCGGCCACCATGAGTCTTCGGGAGTTGGGGCGGTTTATCGATCGCAATAAAGAAGCGGGGTTGGATACCTTGCGATACGAAGTCGAGTATCACTCCAAATTTGGTTTCGCTTTTGCCGCCCTGGTCATGTCGATGGTGGGAGTTCCATTCACCGTGAGCCGCAGTCGCTCGGGTGGGACCTTCGTGAATTTAGGACTGTGTCTGGCTTTGGCCTTTGGTTATTGGGTGGCCTACAGTTCGGGTCTGACGTTGGGGGAGCATGGGGCGATTCCGCCTCTGGCGGCGGCCTGGGGACCTAATATCTTGGGCGTAGGCGTGTCTTTGCTGCTTTTGAAGCGTCTTAAACGTTAACGGATTCCAGATAGCCATTTTGATCGAATCGCGCTATAATCAAGAGCTTATGGCGATCTTAGAAGTACTCAAATTTCCCGACCCGCGTCTGCGCAAGAAGTGCCAGCCGGTGGAATCTGTGACAGACGAGCTCCGGCAATTGGCGCAGGATATGCTTGAAACCATGTATTCGTTTAAGGGAATTGGCTTGGCTGCGGCTCAGGTCGACCGACAGGTTCGCTTGTTGGTCATGGACACGCGCCCGCGTGAAAATGGGCGATACAAGCTGGAAGATTTGACCGATCTGGAGCGCCAAGTGGAACAGCCGCTGGTGCTGTTCAATCCAGTCATCACCAAAAAAGACGGTAAGACCACCTACGATGAAGGTTGCCTTAGTGTTCCGACCTACTACGAAACGGTCGAGCGTGCGAAGACGGTGACGGTTCAAGCCTTCGGCCTTGATGGCAAAAAGATCGAATTCACCACCGACGGATTATTGGCCATTTGCATTCAGCACGAAATCGATCACTTGGATGGCAAACTCTTTATTGACCGGTTGAGCCCGATTAAGTCCATTCGAATTAAAAACAAGATCAAAAAATTTGGTTACCCCGATCCGAGTCAGGCTGATGATGAGGAAACCGAGGAGACCTTGTCAGGCGAAGAACACCGCCTGTGAGTCGCGTTCGAGCCTTGTTCATGGGCACTCCTGAGATTGCCCGACATTGCCTAGAGACGATGATCAAAGATCCTCATTTCGAAGTCGTGGGGGTCGTCACCCAACCCGATCGACCCGCGGGTCGAAGAATGGAATTGCAACCGTCGCCGGTCAAATCTTTGGTGGCGCCACTGGGCATTCCGGTTCTAACACCGGAATCCGTCAATCAGCCCGAAATATTAGAGCAGTTGGCCACGATGAAGGCCGAAGTCGTCGTGGTCGTCGCTTTCGGGCAGATTTTGCGCACTCCGCTTCTAGAGATGTTTCCCCAGCGTGTAGTGAATGTTCATGCTTCGGTCTTGCCACGCTGGCGAGGGGCCGCGCCCATCCAGCGAGCGCTCATGGCCGGCGATCCAGAGACTGGGGTTTCTTTGCAGATCATGGTGAAGAAACTGGATGCGGGACCTGTGCTTGGGATTCGAAAAATTCCTCTCACGCAAGAGACCAATGCCTTTGAGCTCTACGAGTCCTGTAAGATCCAAGGTGCAGAATTGATCTCAGTAGATTTAATGGATTATTTGCGGGGAAATTTGTCACCGATCGAACAAGATCCGGCTTTGGTCACCTTGGCTCCGAAAATTGAAAAAGGCGAAGCGCAAATCGATTGGCGCAGATCCGCTTATCATATTCACAATCAGGTGCGCGGGTTGGTGATGGGTCCAGTGGCGGAAACCTTGCGGGATGGAAAACGTCTGAAAATTCATCGAACACGGGTGTTGGAGCGGAATCCCAAGACAGATCCAGGCCAAGTCGTGCAGGTCACCAGCAATTCGCTGGTCATAGCGTGCGCCGAAGGTAGTCTGGAGTTGCTCGAAGTTCAGCCCGACTCGCGCGCAAGAATGCCCATCATCGCTTATCTGCGTGGGTATCCTATCCAAGTGGGGGATGGGCTCGGGCGCTAAGTTAGTAGGGTAGGGCCAGGCGCAAGGCCCGGTAAAAGTTGTAATCGTGAATCCACAAAAACGAACCGTCGAAATGGATGCTATGTCCCCAGCGGAATTTCGTGGCGGACACCGGCCAGGCGGTCACCGTGGTAAAATTGGCCTGACCTAAGACATAGGAGGCGGATTGGCCCGTCGTCAACGGCGTCGTGAAGAACAGAATTCGATTGTTTGCGACATCGGCCACCGCCACCTTACCATTTTGAATCGCGAGACCGCGAGGCGTGCTCAGCGTGTCGGCATTGGCGGCCCCGCCGCGATTGGCTGAGCAGGAGACAAGGTCCGCCTGCCCAAGGACGGCGTCGGGCGTGGGGTTCGAAACGGTGGGAATGGAATTGTAGATCAGGACGCGGCTATTACCCGCGTCGCTGATCAAAAGCTGGCTGCCGGTGTAAAGAGCTTCCCAGGCTGAGCTTGTGCCCGTGGCCGAACAAGCGCTCGTGCCCGTGACCATATCGGGTTGTCCGATCACAACGTCTGCTGTTGGGTTATTAGCCGAAGGAATCGTATTGTAGATAAGGAAGCGGTGATTGCCTTGATCTGAAATAAAAAACTTACTTCCTATGCAATGAACCCGAGTGGGTGTCTTTAGCTTGTTGGCCGTGGTCCCAGAGGAATTTGTTGTCATATTGATTTGCCCGATAACAAAATCGGCCGCAGTGTAACTCGTAGTGGGAATTCGATTGTAGCCGAGCACTCGATGGTTGTTGGTGTCGGCGATAAACATCTTTCCGTCGGGGCAAACGGTCACACCTCGAGGGAGTTGCAGTCCGTACGCACTTAAGGCGCCGCCGGCCTGCACTCCATTGGAAACAAAGTCGGCCTGACCGACAACGATGTCAGGTAAAGAGGCGTTGGATGTGGGCATAGAATTGTAGATCAGAATTCGGTTATTGAAAAAATCGACGGTGAAAAATTTGATCTTGTTCGAATCGTTTGGATCTAGGTAGGCGCCGCCACCGTATGGATTCGCGTTGACGCCATTGATTTTGGTGCCGCCACCATCTCGGTTGATCAGATTGGATACAAAATCATTCTGGTAGAGGACCATGCTTCCGCTGACGCCTGAGTCGATGGCTCCACCGCTTCCACCGATGCCATTGATTTCGGCGGCCGTGGGGCCGCTGGGTGCGGGCGTGGGTGTTGGGCTGGGCGACGTATTTTTAGGTGGGGTTACAGTAGAATTGGAGCTCTCGGATAAAACGTCAGATGGGTTGGCGCATGAGATCAGCCAAGCCAAGCTGGCAAAAATGAATCCGAAAAGAATTGGAAATCGCTTTAATCCCACGAACGTACCACCTATTGGACTTTTCGGCAGAAATGGGAGAAGGGTTTAGGGGATTGTCTCACGGGGAGACTCAGTCTCAAAATAGATCGCGAATAAACTGCAGGGGCGGACTTCCCAAGAAATAGACCAGATTGAGCGAAACGGAGAGATCGTTAAATCGGCTGGAGTACTCGGAGCTGACCACCCCTTTATCAACAGGAATCTGCGCCTGACTAACGCCGATACCAAGGCCCAATCGTTTGAATCGATAGTTAAGGCCAGCTTCAATTCTGGCTCCGGAAAAATTCAGCGTTTTCGATAGAGCTTGCGAACTCACATAGTAATCGTCCATCACAATCCAATGATAAAAACCTTGCAGATAAAACCAGCCGTAACTCACTTCTAAACCGGGGCCCAGAGATTGGTACTGCAGACCTTCTTTTTCTCCACTTGGAAGATCGCTCGATTTGTAACTGGTGATTCGCGATGACAAAAATCCATTGAGGCGAAAGTAATCTCGTTCGATGATGTAAAGATGTGCAGAGACCGTGGTTCCGAAACCTGAAAATGAGGTTTTACGGGCGGCCAACGACACCATCTGCAACTGGCTGCTCTGCATAAGCACTCGAATGTCGACCCCTCGATAGGGTGAATCTGGCGGTTCCGGAAGATTTTCAACGACCTTGTCAAAGCTGACTTGATAAATAAACTGGTAATTTTCAGTTTTGCCGTCAGGTGTTTCCACTTCAATGGGGATGGCAAAGGTCCCGGCCGGCACTTTTAGAACGAGTTCGAAAGAGCCCGAGGAGTTGGCTTTGGTTTTAAGGGGTGCGGCCCCAATTGAAATGGA
Organism: Bdellovibrionales bacterium; assembly: GCA_050250515.1. Taxonomy (GTDB): domain Bacteria; phylum Bdellovibrionota; class Bdellovibrionia; order Bdellovibrionales; family UBA1609; genus JALHOQ01. Next base: position 38,207 of record JBFWON010000030.1, read on the forward strand.
CCGAAAGTTTTGCCCGTCGGGTTCGGCCATCTGAATCGAGCTTGAGGCCGTGGCAATTTCAGATCCAGGAACAGCTAGGCCCGAAAGCCTAAGTTTTAGAAGAGGATCGTGCCGCATGCCATCGACAGATGGCTTGTTCCAAGTGACTTCAGCCAAGCTTGTGAGCGGCAATGCGATAAGTCCTAAGAGCACGTAGTGAGCGAACTTCATGTCGAAGTTGGTCCCTTGCCAAATTTCACGAGGACAAATGAAATGTCATCCATTTGGGCCGCATGGCCTTGGTGGCGACTGATCAATTCTTCCAATTCTTGCACCATTTCCCGAAGGCTCAGGTCCCGGTTGAACAGGTCCGCCAAAAGTTGATAGACGCCGCGCTCACCTAACATTTCTTCTTTCGAGTTGATCAGTTCCGTAAGTCCGTCTGTGTAAAAGAACAAAAGGTCACCGGGATGCAGCTGAACCTCGGCTTCTGGATAATCGGAATCCCCCGATTCGCCAAGGCGCGATCCACGTTCAACCTGAAGCGCGTGAATCGATCTTCGGGTCACCGGCTTGTCGGCGTGTCGAATAAGTCCGGTAGGCTCATGACTGGCGATCGAATATTTCAGAAGTCCAGTATGGATATCCAGATTCACCAAGGTGGCGGTCATTTGCATAGTACCCTTGGCCGTATCAAAAATGGCCCGATTGAGTCCTCTTAGCCACATTTGTGGAGACAAATTGGGCGTTCGAGCCAGCACCGAATAGGCAGAGCGCGCGGCGCTGGTTAGGAGAGCCGCCGGTGCCCCGTGACCTGTGGCATCCGCAATCACGAGTGTAAGCTGATCGCCGCTTAGAGAATGCATCCACCAATCTCCACTGCACTCACTGGCGGGTCGGTAAAAGCCCATCAGCTCCATCTGCCCGGCCTCAAGGTGCATGGACGGGAAAATGGTCTCTTGTAGCAGCTGGGCTGTTTTGAGTTCATGTTCCATACGGGCCTTTTCGGCTGTCGCGTGAATGAGATTTCGAATTTGCTGAGTCATTTTGTTGAATCCTTGACCCAAATCAGCCACTTCATCGCGCCCACGAATGTCGATTTTGACGTCCAAGTCTCCACTTCCAAAGTGGGCGACGGCTCGATGAAGTCTTCCGAGGTTGTTCGTGAGGCCTGCGGCCCCTAGCACACCGGTCGCGATCGAAAGGCAAATCAAAAAGACCCAAAAGTAGTAGGATTTTCGCACAATCTGATTGGCCGTCTGCATGGCCGCCGACATCGGGATGGCGGCGATCACTTTCAATCCACCCGCACCGACGGAGGCGTACGAAACCAGCAAGGAGGAAGGCGTTCTCGGGGCGGATTCGAACACCCCTAGATTTGTAGTGTCACGATTGGATAGCACGCTCAACGCTTGATCCAGAGCCAAAGGAGAAATGGAGTGGGCCGAGACTTCTGGCCGCATGATTATTTTTGAATCGGAGCTGACCAGGTAATTGTTCAGAAGTTTAGCCGAATTGAGCGTCTCCAAAAAAGTAGAATTTCTAAAATACGAAACCGCCATTAAGCGATTTTTGCCGGCCGCCGCTTTGATGGGCGCCATCACAATCCATCCATCATCTCGCCCGGCCCATCGCTCGAGCCAAATTTGCCCGGTTTGCAGCTGGCCAAGAATTTGTTCAATGTACTGGGGTTTGGGCTCCAATTTTTCCTTCATACGTGTCAATGAAACAAGGCGTGTGATTTGTCCCGAGACTGAAGCGGAGTAATTTA
>JBFWON010000031.1:0-39736 GCA_050250515.1 Bdellovibrionales bacterium
GCACTCCCCCGCCACGCCAGGCCCAAGACGCTGACTGACCAGAGCCGCCAAAACGCCCAACAAATGACCGACAAAATCCATGGCCGGGCTAGCCACCCAAAAAATAGAGGAGAACAAAGCCCCCATGATCAACAGGAACGTAATTACACCCAAGACCGGATGTAGGAAGATTCGATCAAATCGACGCAGGCGCTGCAGCGATTCCAATTCAGGCGTTTTCTTTAGAACCTGCCGGGTCCAATCCTCCGAGACATGGATCTCTCGCTCAATCCTCGCTTCGTCCCAATTCAAATCGGCGCTGGTCATACGCTTCGTTTGGCCAGCGGATTCGACGAGCGTGCGAGCCACAGTCATCAGTTCTTTGACTCCCCCACCCAAGCGCCCTTCGACCGGCACCACCGGGGCATCCACCAAACGGCTCAATTTTTCTACATCGATTTCACGGCCACTTTTGCGCACCAGGTCCGACATCGTCAAAGCGACGACAAATGGGATTCCCATTTCCTGAATCTGTCGAATCAAATAGAGCTGCCGATTCAGCTGAGTCCCATCGACGACAATAATGACGGCCTCGACATCATCTTGATTGGAGAGTGCCTGTAGGGTGACCTCTTCATCGCGGCCGTGGGGTCTAAGACTATAAATCCCCGGGGTATCTAAAATGGCCAGGGGTGGCCCAAAGACCTCTAGGCTCTCACCCTTCAAGCAATCAACCGTGCTTCCGGCATAATTGACGGTTCGCGCCTTCGAGCCTGTTAACCAGTTGAAAAGGGTCGTTTTGCCAGAGTTGGGTGAGCCGACGAGCGCAACAGTCATCGCATTTATCGAATCAATAGACAGGAGGCTTCACTGGGACGCAGGGCCAAAACACTGTCGTGTAGCTGCACAACCAACGGCCCCCCGAACGGAGCTCTTCCCAAAATGCGGACCTGACAGCCTGAATGGAAGCCCATTTCCCGCAAACGGCGAGTCAGAGAGGAATCGCCGACCACATCGGCGATGAGCAGGGCTTCAAAATGAGGTGCATTAGATAAGGACTTCACCTGTTTTGAACGTATGCGCAAATGGCTAAAACTTGAAGATCTTTCTGCAAAACGTGTCATCTTGAAACCCAAGTGACAACCGGCTATATGTCGAGAATCTTATATATCAGATTTTAATGGGAGCCCTACTCGTGGTTTATGACAATATATTGCAAGTGATCGGTCGAACGCCCCTCGTTAAGGTCCATCGAATGGCCGAAGGGCTAGCCTGCAACCTGTATGCAAAATGTGAATTTCTTAACCCCGGCGGCTCGGTCAAAGACCGGATTGGCTACAACATGGTGGTCGAGGCTGAAAAGCAAGGGCGCATTCGTCGCGGCGACACGTTAATCGAGCCGACCAGTGGGAATACGGGGATTGGAATTGCATTGGCCGGGGCGGTTTATGGTTATCGCGTGATCATCACCCTGCCCGAAAAAATGAGTAAAGAAAAGCAGGTGATCCTTGCGGCTCTCGGGGCTGAGATCATTCGAACGCCTACGGAAGCCGCCTGGGATTCCCCCGAAAGTCACATAGGTGTCGCGAAAAAGCTGCAGAAAGAAATCCCTCGCTCTCACATTCTGGATCAGTACGCCAACCCGGCCAACCCGGATGCTCATTACCACGGAACCGGCTTAGAAATTCTCGAAGATCTTGGTGGTCAGGTGGATATGGTTGTGGTCTCCGCCGGCACGGGTGGCACCATCACCGGGATTGCCAGACGTCTGAAAGAACGAAATCCCAAGTGTCGTATTGTCGGCGTGGATCCGGTCGGCTCCATTCTGGCCGGCGGCACCCAAGTTGGATCGTATTTAGTTGAGGGTATTGGCTATGACTTCATTCCGGATGTATTGGATCGAAGTTTGATCGATCAGTGGGTCAAGACCGAAGACAAAGAATCCTTCCAAACCGCTCGTCGCTTGATTCGGGAAGAGGGCTTGCTCGTCGGAGGTTCGAGCGGCGCCACCATGTGGGGCGCTCTGCAGGCCGCCAAGTCGCTCCCTGCAGGACAAAATTGTGTTGTGGTCTTGAGCGATGGCGTACGCAATTATATGTCCAAGTTTCTCGATGACACTTGGATGAAACAGCACAACTTCGCATGAGTTGGATCGGACCCACCGGCGGATTGTTTTATCATTGGAGAGCGGCTCGCCATCAGGATCAGTGGGGGAATTTTCGCGAGGACCTGCTGTCCTGGCTAAACGAGTGGAAGTGTCCAAAACACAGCCTGGTGTTGGTTGGCTCCAGTGGAGGCTACACCCTTCCGCACTCTTGGCTGAAACAGTTTGGAGAAATCCATGCCTACGACTTGGACCCCCTGGCGCCGTTTTGGTTTCGGCGAAGGCATAAGGATTTGCCTATCCGGTTTCATAGGCAGGATGTGTTTCGCAAAGCGGGCAAACTCTCACTTGAACCACTACTCAAAATCCTCGAGCAACACCCCCAAGCGGCCCTGCTTTTTTGCAACGTCTTGGGCCAGGTGCTTCTAACCGTTTCAAGCTCGGAAGACGATTGGCGGTCCTTTTTAATTCTGATGCGAAACGCTTTGTCGAATCGGATTTGGGCCAGCTATCACGATCTTTACAGCTACGAGGGTCGTGTTAAAACCGACCACCTTTTAGATCATGATTGGCGCGAAGGTCTTAAACGCCGGCAATTTGTCTGGAACCTGACGCCCAAAATTCGACATGAGGTTGAGGGGCTCTCCCTCGGGATTGTTTAATCGCGCGCTCAGTTGGCGCGCAGGACCTCAATTAAGCAGCTAAACGAAATCTTTTTCACATTTTGATCGTCGATTCGTGTGCACTTTTGCGTGGGACCAAAATAAAAGAGGCGACCTTGAATCCCACGCTCGACGTTCAGTTGATTAAATTGATCTAAAATCAGTTGGCAGTCCATCTCTGGCTCACGGCCCTCTTCGACCTGAATCCATTCACTTGAATTATAAATCGCAAAAACATCGGAGTTGAGGCCGTTATTCAAAAGGGTGCGACTGATCTTCGCCGGTACTAAGCTTTCACACTGAATTCCGGGGCTAGCCCAGGCCGAGAGGCCCAGAAATGTATTAAAAGTCGCCAGTACAAGAATATATTTCATCTCTGCTCCCTCTAGAACTAACCCTTTGAGACGGAAGGGAGCAGAAGCAATTCAAGTGCCGGAAACGCTTATCTTTTAGATTCCGGATCCTGTGTCGTCGGCGCAGGCCACGCCACTGACGCGAAGAATGTAGCCCCCGATATCGATGCGAATCGGAAGTTGGCCAGGCTGGCTCAGCATCTTGATGGGCTTACCTTCATCGACCAAATTGGGCAAATCCGTGGTCGACCTTCGGGCCGCGACTTCAATTTTATTGGCGAAAACTCGGACTTTCTGGACACCTTCGCCTACCCAATTTTCCCATTGGCCCATGATCTTACAGTTCCAAATTTTAACTTCGTTTGTGGATTGAACTAGGTCCGCGGCTGGCATGTAGAGGGACGCCTTTTTGGGCGGGGGCGAATTATAGCCGGCTGCCTGCGCTTGCGTGCTCACAAAAATGATGATTCCAAAAAGTAATATGGCCCAGTTTTTCATAAGTCCTCCACAATCCGAGGTGGAGAAAGAGCAACGCTCATACCGCTCTAGGTAAGCACTAGAATTCGCAATAGCGAAAAAAGAGAGGAATTAATTCAGATCGGTGACAAATCAGAGCCCTACTCGGGATTATCTAAGCCACCGCCCAGTCCGGTGGCGGTACTTTGAGCCTCACTGGCGGAACGAGCGGCCGGTCGTTTCACCGCTCTGGCTGGTGCGGCCGCGGGTTCTTCGACCTTGAGTTCTTCCGTCACGGCCGGTGACGCTTTCGGGGCCGATGTCGGCTCGCGGGGGGCACTGACATTTGCGCGTGGGTCTAAGAGTTCTTTTTCTGCCTTCATCTGGCGGGCTCTCAGCAAAGCCTGCCGGCGCTTTATTTTGGCCTGCTTCGCCTGGGCTTCTTTGGTTTGCTCGCGCGAATCCTTTAGTGACGACTCCGCCGCATGAGCATCGCGCTCCAACTGATAGACGTTTTGCTCTTGCTGCTGCATACGTTGTTCCAACTCCTCGTTTTTCAAACGAGCGGTCTCAGATTGGGCTTTAAGTGTCGCGATTTGTTTGAGCAATTCATTCTTTTTCTTGGTGGCCGTGGCGTTTTGCTTGGCCCACCGGGCTTGAGTTTGCTTAAGCGCGGCCGTCCTCTGCGCATGGTCTTTTTTCAGCTCCTCGACTTGTATGGCCAACTGCTCTTCTTCGACGGTAGTTTCCCCCAGTTTGGTGTGAAGCTCAGAGAGCTTTTTCTTTTGCTCTTCCCGGATTTGCTTCAGAGTTTCCATCTGACTTCGCATCCGCTCCACATTGGCCGATGACTTTTTCAATTTTGCATCGAGGGTGGCGATTTCTTTTTGTGCCGCTTGGCTCTCTTTACGGGCCTTCGCCTGCTCTTTAGTCGACTGTTTGATTTCGGCCTCAGCCGTGGCGAGTTCCTTGCTGGCTTGCTTGCGCTTCGCCGCCGCCTGCGCCTTGGCTTGCGCGGCTTGGCCTTTCAACTTCTTCGCTTCTTCACGTTCCCGAACGGCCCGGTTTTTACGGGCGTCGGCTTGGGCCCCGACCGCGTCGGACTCGGCCATAACTTCTTCTGCTTGGACGTCGAAATCGTCCTGTGCCCAGACCAATGGCGCCGAACCGCTTATGAGAATTGCTGCCAGAATGAGACGCATTTGAGAGACCTCCGTCACTGGCATTTATCGGAATGTTCCCTTCCCACTTTGAGGGAAAACACCGTCTGCATTTTTTTCGATTTGGAAACCAATTCGGAACTACAGCCTAGACCCGGGGCGACCGCCGCCCGAATTTAGCCAAATCTCCTCTTTACAAATGCTTAATGCGCTGCAATTAAATCTGCCCTGAAGGACGGCCGAATTGCCACCTGAAGACCTTTCGAAGACGGCAAGACCCGAGTCGGTCAAAACGAATTTAACCTATCGCCGTGACCCCAGACTTTGGCACTAACCTTGCTCAAGGGAATAGCTCCCCCTTGGCGGCCTGGTCCCCCTCCTTACCCTCCAGGTCGCTTTTTTTTTACCCTTCATGAGCCTAGAGAAAGTCGAGACTGACTCGGCGAGCAGCCAAAGCCGTGAAAAAATAGTGATATGAGAGTTTCACAACGCCTCGACGTCCATTGGATTTGCGTTTGGCTTTTGGCCGGGGTGGGATTTTTTCTACCAGTGAGCCAAGCGGCGCCCCTCAGGGTTGTCGTTGATCCTGGTCACGGTGGAAAGGACCATGGCACCCATCGCGGCACGACTTTCGAATCTCATATTAACCTAGCCGTAGCCAAGAAACTCATGGAGAAGCTGACCGCTGATTCCACTTTTTCGGCCACACTGACGCGAGACCGGGACACGACGATGACCTTGTCCCGCCGAGGCAAAATGGCCAAAGAGTTTAAGGCCGACGTTTTACTCAGCATTCATGTTAATTCTTCGCCTGACTCGCGCGCCAAAGGGGCCGAGTTCTACTTTCAAAACCAGCTGCCGCCCGACGAAGAGTCTCTCTTTCTCGCCCACAAAGAAAACTCTTTCGAAGATATGGAATCCGAAGCTCTGCCCTACGATTTTCTCGAGGCCAACACCTATCCCAACGAAGTTTCGTTTATCGTCACGGATCTTTTAAACAGCCATCGTGTTTGGCGCAGTTCTCAAGTGGCCAAGTACATGAAGGTCAAATGGCGTGGGACACGAAAAAGCCAGGTCAACAGTGTGCGGCAGGCGCCGTTTTTTCTGTTAAGTAACCTGACCGTGCCATCCACACTTGTGGAAATCGGCTACCTCACCAATTCGGAAGACTTTCGGCAACTGACGGATCCTGGAGCACAAAATCGTATCGCCGAAGATCTTTACCGAGGTCTTCGGGCCTACAAAGAATCTGTGGACAAAAAGCGGTCCGGCTTCTAAGACCAGCCTATGCGTGCAAACAATCGAAGATGGAATGAGCTTAGACCAACTGAAATTCAGGCGGAAGTGATTCGCTACGCCGAGGGCAGCGTGCAAATCTCCATGGGACACACCAAGGTGATTTGCACGGCTTCTGCCGAGCCCGGTGTACCAAAGTGGCTGGCCGGCACCGGTCGAGGTTGGATTTCAGCCGAATATGGAATGCTCCCTCGATCCACTCACACACGGATCTCGCGCGAAAAAGCCATGACCGGCGGTCGCAGCCAAGAAATCTCTCGCTTACTTGGCCGAAGTCTACGCGCGGCCGTTGATCTCGAGGCCTTGGGCGAAAGACAAATCTTGCTCGATTGTGATGTGATTCAGGCCGATGGGGGCACGCGCACCGCGGCCATCACTGGTGGTTTTGTGGCACTCGCCCTTTGCTTACAGTTTTTGCGCAATCAGGGAGAACTTAAGACTCTTCCTCTAAAGTGCTACGTGGCCGCCACCAGTGTGGGTCTAATTAAAGGCCAAGCTCACTTGGATCTCGACTACGACGAAGACTCTTCGTGCGAGACCGACATGAATTTTGTTATGACGAGCAAAGGCGAATTTGTCGAAGTTCAGGGAACCGCCGAAAGCGGCACCTTCACCAAAAAACAAATGGACGACATGGCCGAACTCGCCGGGACTGGATGTAATACTCTATTTTCTCGGCAGGCGGAGATTTTAAAAGACATCTTTCCCCTTACATAAAATGACGGATCTTTGGGTTGCGACGACAAACACTGGCAAACTAAATGAATTTCGGGCCCTAATGGGCTCGAAGGTGACCTTGCACTCGCTCTCGGAGCTCGGTTTTTATGCACCTCCGGCCGAGACCGGGGCCACCTTTGCCGACAATGCCCGCTTGAAAGCCAAATCTTTGCGGGCCGTCAAACCAGGCACATGGGTCGTTGCCGATGATAGCGGCCTGGAGGTCGAGGGTTTGGGTGGCCTGCCTGGTGTGCACTCCGCTCGTTACGCCGGGGAGAAGGCCTCGGATCGCGAGAACGTGGCGAAATTACTTAAAATGCTACAGATCCGCTCACCGATGCAGCGCCAAGCTCGCTTTCGCTGCGTCTTTGTCGTCTACGATCCAGATGGCCAGGAACATATAATTGATACGACGGTTGAGGGACAAATCGCCACCAGCGCCAAGGGGACAACGGGCTTCGGCTATGACCCCGTTTTTGTCCCTGAGGGTCATGCGCAGACCTTTGCGGAGCTTGGGCTCGCCGTCAAAAATCAATTGTCTCATCGAGCAAAAGCAATTCGTGAATTAATGACCTTGATGCGGGTCTGATCCTAGGATAAGTTCCTGCTTCCCATGACTCGAATGAAGATCTTCTCAGGGAACTCGAACATCGAGTTCGCTCGTAAAGTTGCAAGTGAAGCTGGTGTTGAACTTGGTCACTGTGACATTGGTCGTTTTGCCGATGGCGAAGTCCAAGTCGAAATCCACGAGAGTGTTCGTGGATGCAACGTGTTCCTGATCCAAAGCACACATCCTCCGGTGAATGAAAATTATATGGAGTGCTTTATGATCTTGGACGCTCTTAAGCGAGCGTCGGCCGCGGAAATCACTCTTGTGATGCCTTACTACGGTTATGCTCGTCAGGATCGCAAGGTGGCCCCTCGCGCCCCGATTTCAGCTAAATGCGTGGCCGAACTGATGCGAACCGCTGGGGCCGACCGCTTGGTCGTGGTCGACTTGCATGCCTCGCAGATTCAGGGCTTTTTTGGTGGCCCCGTGGACCATTTGTTTGCCATTCCAACCCTCGCTCGCGCCTGGCGCGAACAGATGGGCTTTGGCGAAGAATTTGTCTGTGTTAGCCCCGATTCCGGTGGGGTGGAACGAGTTAGGGCCTTCGCTAAGCGTATAGAATCTTCCATCGCCATTATCGATAAGCGTCGCACCGGGCCCAATGAAGCCAAGGCCTATCATTTAATTGGAGATGTGAAGGGCAAAGTAGCCGTGATTTTGGACGACATGATCGACACGGCCGGAACCCTAGTTCAGGCGGTTGACAGTCTGCTCAATAATGGGGCAAAACGGGTGTTTGCAGTTGCGACTCACCCCGTCTTGTCTGGACCTGCGATGACTCGATTACAGGAATCTGGTGTTGAGAAGGTGTGGGTCACGGACACAATTCCTCTGAAAGAGGCCGCCCGTAACTCACCGAAATTTCAGGTGGTTTCTGTGGCGCCAGTTGTGGCTGAGGCAATTCGGCGTATTTACACTTACGATTCGGTGAGTGCGCTTTTCGACAACTAGAACTGTTTTGAACTTTGGAAGAAACAAGGAGATTGAGAAATGTCGGCCAACCAGAACCTTGAAATCAAGGCCTCCCCCCGAGCAGCAGGAAAGGGCGTCGCCCGCGGTCTTCGCCGTGGTCGGTATGTTCCGGCCGTTGTTTACGGTCCTAAGACGAAGCCATTGTCGATCTCGATTCCAGAGCTCGATGCCACTCGCTATGCGAAGTCCGGCTTTGAGAACTCCATTTTCACTTTTATTTCCGATGATAACGATATCAATGGTTTGAAGGTTCTTCGTAAGACGATGGACATTCACCCCGTGTCGCGTCGCCCTGTCCACATGGACTTCTTCGCGCCTGATATGACTCAGAAAGTTCGCGTGGACGTTGAGGTTCGTATCACCGGTAAGGCCCGAGGAACGGCCGAGGGTGGATTGGTCTCGATGGTTCGTCGAGATGTTGAAATCGAGTGTTTGCCTCTCGAGATTCCTCAGTACTTCGAGTTGGATGTGACTGAATTGGATTTGAATGCTTCTATGCACGTATCGGACATTAAGTTCCCCGAGAACTTGAAAGTCATCACTAGCATGGATGAGACCATCGTCACTTGTGCCGAAGTTAAAGAAGAAGAAGTTAAACCGGTCGCCACCGAAGCCGCAGCTGCCGAAGGCGCCGCTGCACCTGGTGCTGCACCGGCTGCAGGAGCAGCAGCACCTGCCGCAGCAGCAGCTCCCGCTGCTGGCGACAAGAAGAAGTAATCGCCCGGGGAAAAATCCATGAAGTTGATTGTGGGCCTTGGAAATCCAGGCCCCAAATACGCGCTCACCCGTCACAACATAGGTTTTATGATGGTGGATGCGTTGGCGACTCGCCATGACTCTTCCCCGTTCAAAAATGAATTCAAAGCGGAAACTAAAAAAATAAAAATGGCAGAGGAGCCCGTCATTCTCTGCAAGCCCCAAACATTTATGAATCTATCGGGCGAGGCCATCCAGCCCTTGATGAAGTTTTATAATTTAGAGTTATCGGATCTCTTGGTGATCCATGATGAGGTCGACATACCGTATGGTCATATTCGATTTCATATTCGACGGGGCCATGGCGGACATAATGGGATTCGAAATATTCATCAACTATTGGGAACCGACGACTACGCCCGGCTCAAGATGGGTGTGGGGCGGCCCCCTGTTTTTGTAAACGACAAAGGCGAGAAGAGCGGAACCCAGATGGACGTTGCCGACTGGGTGCTGCAATCTTTTAGTAAGAGCGAGCTCGATCACATTCCCGATTTCTTGGTTATGGCTGAAGAGGCCATTGAGACTTGGATTCGAAGTGGGATTGGACAAGCCTCGACAAAATTCAATAGCGCAAAACTGGAAATGAAAGAACAAGGGAAGGGATAGGTCATTCATGGGACTAAAGTGTGGAATTGTAGGCTTACCGAATGTGGGCAAGAGCACCTTGTTCAACGCGCTCACCGCCAGCAAGGCCGAAGCCGCGAACTATCCATTTTGCACGATCGACCCCAATGTGGGCGTGGTGACTGTTCCCGATGAGCGTTTGGAAAAGATCTCGCAATTTGTGAAACCGCAAAACCAAGTGCCGACCGTCATTGAGTTTGTGGACATCGCCGGTTTGGTCGCGGGCGCCAGCCAGGGCGAAGGCTTGGGCAATAAATTTTTGTCCAATATTCGAGAGACCGATGCCATCTTACATGTGGTCAGGTGTTTTGAGGATTCCAATGTGGTGCATGTCAGCGGAGGAGTGGATCCTATTCGGGACATCGATGTGATCAATACAGAATTGATGTTGGCCGATCTGGAAAGTGTCGAAAAGCGCTACAAGAAAATCGAAAAAATGGCTCAATCGACTAAAGATGCAAAACTTAAATCGGAATTTAATATCTGTAAAAAATTGTACGAAGCGCTCCAAGCCGGCAACCCGGCCAGGACGGTTGAAGTTTTAGAAGACGAGGCCGCCACACTTAAGGAACTACATCTTTTGACCAGCAAACCGGTTCTATACGTGTGCAATGTTTCGGAAGGCGACTTTATCAGTGGAGAAAGCGACTTTGCCAAATTGGTCGCGGAACGAGCCAAGAGCGAGAATAATCTATCCCTCAGTATCTGCAGCCAAATGGAAGCGGAGATTGCGCAGCTTGAGCCTGCCGAACGCGGTGAATTTTTAGCCAGTATGGGAATTAAAGAACCGGGCCTTCATCGTTTGATTCGTGAAAGCTACAAACTCTTGAATTTGATCACTTACTTCACCGCCGGTGAAAAGGAAGTTCGTGCCTGGACGATCTCAAAAGGTACCAAGGCTCCAGGTGCGGCCGGAGTCATTCATACGGATTTTGAGCGAGGCTTTATACGAGCTGAGACTTATCACTGCGACGACCTCTTTGCGCTCAAATCAGAATCAGCGGTGAAAGAAGCTGGAAAATATCGTTCGGAAGGCAAAGACTACCTCGTCAAAGACGGCGACATCATGCTTTTCCGCTTTAACGTATAAAAAGTAAATACAAAGTTTGTGACCAATCCAGGCAACTGATAGCCTTTTTCCGTGAGGCGCGCCAATACGGTCATTTGGTTTTGTTACTTTGTCATTCTCTTAACGCTGATCACTCAGCTGGGGGGATTTCAATTTTGGCCCTTCCTCAAATATGACATGTATGCTCGCCCCTCCAAAGGACCCGCGATGGTCTTTTTCGCCTCCGTTGTCGATTCCAACGGTTTTCACTCCCGACTTAGACTGCGAGATTTTTTTGCGCCACTTCGAATTCTGGAAACTCACAAAATCTTACGACGCTATCTGATTGGCGAGCGCGACGAACTCGGTTTTTGCCACAAGGCCACCGCCCAATTTCGCGAACGATATCGGAGCCGGAAGGAAATGGTGAATGCTCGACAAATCAAGTTTTTCATCATTCAAAATAAAAAGAGAAGGAAGGTGGCCACATGTCCACTTTAGTTATCAGGAGATGGCACAACGCCTTTGCAGGCTTTTTGATGGCTCCAATGGAAATCAACCGGATTCAAAGCTTCGCCACTCGTTTTTACCTGACCTGTTTGGTTGTGTTGGCCTATTCCGCCCGCTTCGGGATGAGAAACACAGCGCCCCTATGGTTCGAGCCCCTTCCAGAATTGAATTGGCTTCCTCATGAAACCTGGATCGTGCGATTGTCTTATACACTCACAGGACTACTTCTGTTGGCGGCCGCCTTTGTGCCCCGGCAGTCGCTTCGAATTCTGACATTTTTCAGTTGGTTCATGGCTGTCGGCGCGAGCTATGGATCTGGGTTCATCAATCATCTGGAAGCCAGTGCGACGATCGCACTAGGAATCATGGCGCTTGGCCCAACCGATATGGCCTGGCCCATACGCTTCACAGGCCTATACTGGATTTTGATTATTTTCCTATCAGGACTTAATAAACTTTTTCTTTCAGGGCCGCTTTGGCCTCTTACAAATCCCATATTTGCGATTGCACAAAATTCAAGGTTTGCGATTTCACCCTACACCTCATTTTTAGTGAAAAGTCCGCTCACCCTTTCATTGAGCTGGTTTACTTTTTTAATGGAGCTCTCCTTCCCCGCCATTCTGCTGTCACGAAAGGCCTTCTCATGGCTTTTTTGGCCAATGCTTGGCCTTTTGACCGCCATTCTTATATTCCTTCGGCACGGTTTTATCATTTCAATGTCTCCGCTCATTTTGGCGGCCTATTTTTCATTCGGAGAAAACCAAATTGAGCGAGCCAAAGAGAATGACCCACGGGGAAATCACCCAGTTCTTCCGAACCTTTCTTAGCGGCCGCGGAGTTTGGGGTCGAAGGCGTCGCGGAGACCGTCGCCGAGCAAGTTGAATCCCAACATGACGACAAAGATTGCCACTCCTGGGGAAATCATTAGATGGGGATAGGACGAGAGCGAGCGCCATCCATCATTGGCCAAGGTTCCCCAGCTGGAGTAGGGCGGTTGAAGCCCAAGGCCCAAAAAGCTCAAGAAGCTTTCATACAAAATGTTAGAAGGAATCTGAAACGTCAAAAGGACGATCACTGGTCCCAAAATATTGGGTAAGATATGCTGAACCATCACGCGCAGACCCGAGGCCCCCATCGAGCGCGCCGCTTCGACATACGCCATCTGCTTTACTTGCAGAACTTGACCTCGGACTACCCGAGCTAGGGACACCCAACTCGTCACCGACAGGGCTAAGAGCATTCCCGTTAGCGCCTTCAGCTCTGGGTTACCGATAAAATCAAAGGCTTCAAAAGCAAGCTTCACCAGAACAAGTAGAACGATCGCCGGAATCGAGTCTAAAATGTCCACCGCTCTCATCAATACGCTGTCCATCCAACCACCGACCCAACCTGAAATCGCACCGTAGGCTGTACCGATAATCAAAGCGATGATCGCTGTGATCACACCCACCGCCATGGAGATACGGGCGCCAAAGATTAAACGAGACAGCATATCCCGCCCTAAACTGTCGGTACCGAGCCAATGCTGCGCACTGGGTGCCACAAGGACTCGATCTAAAAACTGCTCTTCAAACGAGTAAGGCGAGATTACCGGCGCCAACATACCGGCCAAGCAGATCAAAACAATCACATAGGCCGACACCATGGCGTATTTATTCTTTTTCAACCGCTCAAGGGCTTCGGCCTGAAGGCTTTTGCTTTGCCCCTTGCTCATGTGATTTTCACCCGCGGATCGACCAAGGCGATCAAAAGATCTGTAATAAGATTGGCCATAACAAGGACCAAAGAAAACATTAACGTTGCACCCAGAATCAACGGGTAATCGCGATTCGTCACACTTAATACCAAATGTTTCGCCACACCCGGGATTGCGAAAATTTGCTCTATTACAAACGAGCCAGTCAAAATGGCTGCCGCCAAAGGCCCCGACAAAGAGAGCACCGGAATCAGCGAATTACGTAAGACATGTTTAAACAAAACGGTCCTGGCATTGAGACCTTTGGCCTTGGCCGTTCGAATAAAGTCGGAATGGATGACTTCCAAAACACTCGTTCGGGTCAACCGAGCGATGACCGCGGCCGGTCGAATCCCCAGTGTGACCATGGGAAGAACATAGTAAGCTGGTCCATCCCAGAGTGCGGGCTCAAACCAACCCAGCTGTTTAACGAAGAGAAGAATGAAGATCGGGGCCACCAAGAAACTCGGCAGCGCCACCCCACTAATGGCAAACGTCATACACGAAACATCCACCCAGGAATTCGGGCGCCACCCGGCGAACACCCCCATCGGAATTCCGATCAGGTAAGAAATGATCAAGGCATAAACGCCCAATTGAACTGAGTTGGGAAGACTCTCGCTGAGGATAGAGGTGATATCTCGGCTGATGTATTTATAAGATTGGCCAAGATCCCCATGCATCAATCCCACCATGTAATCGCCGTACTGCTTATAAAGGGGTTCATTCAGCTTGTACTTTTTGGCCAAATTCTCCATGACTTCTTTGGGGAGTGCTTTTTCCGAGTCAAAAGGGCCGCCGGGCAAAATCCGTAAAAGTAAAAAGGTCATGGTGGCAATAATCAAAACGGTCACCACGGCCTCTAAGAGGCGGCGGATAACATAGAGAGTGAGTCCCTTCCACACCACGTAGATGGACAGTCCACCACCCGCTAAAACTACAAACGTCCAGGCTAAGGCGGGGTGAATCTCATAGTTGAAGAAACTGAGTAGCACCAAGGTCGCGAACAGAATCGCGACCGCAGCACCCCAAAGGCGAACGATCACTTCAGGGTCACTCCCTTGAAGAGATAGTGCTCAATCGCATTGACCGGAAAATTCTGCACTCGATCTGACAATAAAATGTGCCCCACTGTCGAATAAATCGGCACGACGGGAACATCGTCTTCCGTTAGAATCTTCTGAGCTTCAGAATAGATTTTGCGGCGTTTTTCTTTGTCCAAAGTACTGGCACCTTGAGCCACAAGTTCATCGTAACGTTTATTGCCCCAACCGGTGTGATTTTGCTCCGAATAGCTCGTCATCAGCTCCATGAACGTGGAAGGATCTGGGTAATCGCCCAACCAGCCCAATCGATAGATGCTGGGAGTGTCGTCACGAAGGCGAGCCAAGTAGGTTTTCCACTCTTCATTGGAAATTTGAACTTCCACACCCAAATTCTTTTTCAACTGGGCCTGGACGTTCTCGGCAATCCGCTGGTGGTTCTCATTGGTGTTGAAAGCAATCGTAACCTTGGGCAGTTTGGATCGATCTTTGAATCCAGCATCATCCAACATTTTAGTAGCTGCCGAAGGTTCAAAATGAATTCCACGCTCGTTCTCATATCCAAACATTCCGCTCGGAACCCAACCGCTTAACGGGGCATGGCCGGCGGCTAAGAGATCCGTGACTTGCTTTCGATCAATAGCCGCAGCGAAGGCCTTTCGAACTTTGACGTTATTGAACGGCGGCTTTTTGGTGTTGAAGCCATAATAGTAAGTCGAGATCAGGGGAATTTGTCGATAACCGGACATCTGCCGATACTTGGGCAATTCTTTGAACGGCAACGAACGTTGAAAGTCGAGCTTGCCCGACTCCATCAAATTCAGAGCGGTCGAATATTCATTGATCATGTAACCAATGATGTTTTTGATTTTGGCTTTTTCACCGTAGTAATTATCATTGCGCTCTAAGACCATCGCCTTATCGTGATCCCAAGTCTTAAGCTTGTACGCCCCCAAAGTCACAATGTGCTCAGGCTCGGTCCACTTAGGACCAAATTTTTCTACAATGTCTTTGCGAAGCGGGTAAGTGGAATGGTGGGTGAGCAAAAGCGGCAGGTAAGAAAGTGGTTTGTCGAGCTCGATCACCAAATCGCCCGCACTGTTCATCTTGACCCCGACCTGGGAAAAGTCCTTCACTTTGCCCGCGTTGTACTCACGGGCGTTCTTCACAGGAAAAAGGAAGTAAGCGTATTCCGAAGCCGTGTCGGGATTGAGCAAGCGCTCCCACGCATCGACGACGTGTTGAGCAGTGAACTCCACACCATCGGTCCACTTCACGCCTTTGCGCATTTTGAAGGTCCATGTTTTGGCGTTGTTCGAAGCTTCCCACTCGGTCGCGAGACCTGGAATCGGAGCCAACTCTCGGTCGGCCAAATTGTATTCCACCAAGCCTTCCATGATATTCATGGTGACAAGAGCCGAAGTGGTATCGGTGGCCTTGCTCCAGTCCAAAGAGGGGGGCTCGGATTCCAAATTGATTCTGAGGGTATCTTCTAACTTCAGGCCATACTCGAGCTTGCCCCCACCCTTTTTAGTGCAAGCGGCAAATGACAAAATAGCGGCCGCGGCGACGAACAAGCGAAACAACTTACCCATATATATCTCCCAATCGATTTCAGGAGGTTGTCGCGGACGGTTAAGTTCCTGTCAAGAGTAGGTTTAGAGAGATTCCCAAGATTCACGTGTCGGAGCGCGCGCGGGAATGGGAACGCCGAGGCTTTTCGGCAAAAACTTCAGAGGCTTAGAATCCTTAGCGTAAAGTGAGCGGTAGAAGGAGTAGTTCCGTAATACTTTCTTTACGTAATTTCGTGTCTCCAGAAAGGGAATATGCTCGGCAAACTCATCCGTATCGAGATGACCGAAATTGACAAGCCAGCTATCCACCCGATGGGGCCCCGCATTGTACGCCGCAGCAGCTAATGCCAAATTTCCCTTAAATTTTCTTTTCAGGCGAGCCAAATAGGCTGCGCCAAGACGTATGTTGACCTCGGGGATGATCAGACTTGCAGGTTCGACGTCTTCCTTGCCCGAGGTCAGCCGTTCGATATTTCGAGCGGTGAATGGCATTAGCTGCATCAGTCCCCTCGCGCCCACTGGTGAAATCACGTCGGGTCGGTAAAAGCTCTCCGCCCGAATGATGGACCAAATCCAGTAGGGACCGATGCCCGCTCGATCGGCAAATTTTTTCACCTCAGGACGAAATGCCAAAGGATATGTCGACGTCCAGATATTTCGGCCAAGAACCATACCTTGAGATTCGCGCTCGGAACCAAAGTTGAGTTCAGCAATGCTAGAGGATCGATTGTAGGACCCAATTTTCTCGTAGGCTTGAATCAGCTGACGCAAGAACTGCGTGTTGCGAGTTCGCTTTTCCACCTCGACAAGTTCCCAGCGCGCCAGGTCGGTTAAATCCATCTGGATCAACTGCTGCGCGACTTCGATTCGAAGGCGGATGGCCGGATCTTTGAAATTAGAGGCCTGTATGCCCTCCCATTCCCCGCCTTCTTCTGTGGTAACGGCCGGCTCCTCCTCAGTGGTCGGTTCAATCAGGTCTTCTTCACTCTCAGTCGCTTCCGAGCCTTCACGAGTGCCCGCGGTCCCTTCGGAGGCTAAAGCGCGTATCACGGGGCGAGCTTTGACATCCTTCTTTTCCACCTTGTCCTTGATAGTGTCGAGACGGGCCTGCGCCGCCAATCCATAAAAAGAGTAAGCATTCTTCGCGACAATCGCATCAAAATCGTTTTTCGCCTCATCGTACTGATTCAAGCGAATATGCGACATGGCCATCCAGTATCGAAGACGTTCATCCAGCGATGCTGAAGAATGCCGGCGGGCTTTGTTCTCTTTCATCACCTCGGAGAACTTTTGAAAAGCTCCCTTGAAGTCACTGCGCAAGTATTGCAACCAGGCCAAGTGCCATTTGGCGTCTCGCGCCAATCCTGACTTAGAATTGGCGGCTATGAATTTTTGAAATTTACGAACAGCACCATCATAGTCTTGAAATTGATAGCTCAGATAGGCGGCTTGGTAGAGGGCTTCCCGGCCTTTTCGACTTCGTGGCGATAGAGAGTAAACCCGCTCATAGGCCCCCACCGAAGTCTGATATTCGCCCGACCTGGCGGCAGCTTTACCTAGCAACATTAAATAACCGGTGTTGGATTTTTGTTTGGGATAATAGCGAATCAGCCGATTGAGAGCGTCGTCCACAGAGCCCTCGTTGATTAGATAGCTGGCGAGCAAAAGATCGAGGGTCAGGCGTTCATCTTCTTTCGCGAGGCCCAGGCGCTCGGTGATTTCGCGATGGGCTCGATCGGATTCCCCGGCCCACTGAAAGCTTCGAACTCTCGATGCGAAATCATCCAAGCTGGCCTTGCAAGGGAGCTTGGTGCCTTCCAACTCCACCGAAGACAAATCACTTCCCCAACTGGAAACCAGAAAATTGGCCGGGTGCTTCGAATAGAGCTGGCGCGCCCGATGGCAAAGACTGGCTTTTCGATTGAGCTTCAAATCCGCCAGCATCAATCGATATAGAACTTCCGGATACCGGTAGCTTCGGCGCCATTTCTTTTCGAGTTTGGAGAGCCGGACCGTGGCTTCCGAAAATTTCTTTTGGCGGATGGCGGTCTCGCCTAACAAGAAGGTCGCTTGATACTGAAGTTCAGTGGAGGCCTTGCCGCTGAGAAGTTTGGTGAACTCGGTCTCGGCTTCTTTTAACTTATTGCTCTCCAAGTACGCTTGCCCAAGAAACCAATGCTTATAAAGAGACAGATAGCCGCCAAGTTCTGGAACCTGAGTCAGAGATTCGATGGCCTTATCGTACTGCTTGGCTTGAAAGTGAGTGACGCCCTCACGAAAGATTTTTTTCTCGCCTTTTTCGGCGGACGGAGCGGCGGGTTCAGGAGCTTTGGGGGAATCACTCCAGCTGGTCGCGGCTATAAACATGAAAGTCAGTATTAAAAAGCGTCGCAGCACGACCCGAAAACCCCACCCTCGTCCAAATATAGTCGAACTCCCATTCTAATCCGGAAAACGGATCGATGACGAGGCCAGAGTTCCGTGTTAGCTAAACGCGTATGGCCAAAAGAAAGTCGAGTTTCGTCTGTCAAAACTGCGGTGCCCAGCGCGCCAAATGGGAAGGAAAATGTAGCGATTGTGGGGAGTGGAATACCTACGTCGAGGAGGTCCAAAGTGACTCCAGCCGCGGCTGGGTGAAAGGCCGAGCGTCCGGGGCCTCTTCCCCCGCATCCCTTGACGTCTTTAACCTTATCGACTCCCCGTCCCTGGACTCGGGCACCCGCGTTTCCACTGGACTTTCCGAAGTCGATCGTGTTTTGGGCGGCGGCATGGTCACCGGCTCTTACATCCTCTTAGGTGGCGACCCCGGAATCGGCAAAAGTACGCTGGTCATGCAGATTGCCGGACACATGGCCAAACGCCGACAAAAGATTTTGTACATTAGCGCGGAAGAAAGCGTGCAACAGACTTCGCTTCGCGCCCATCGACTCGGCCTCGGCGGGCAAGAAATTTCCCTGGCCAGCGAAGCTTCGCTGGATTCAGTTTTGGAAGCCGCGGGATCCCTGAAACCCGATCTTCTTATCGTCGATTCGATCCAAACCGTTTATACATCGGCCGTTGAGTCGGCACCGGGATCGGTTTCGCAAGTGCGCGAATGTGCCGCCCGCTTACTTGGCTTGGCCAAGACGCAAAATATCGCGGTGATTTTGATTGGACACGTGACAAAAGATGGCTCTCTCGCCGGCCCTCGAGTACTCGAACATATGGTCGACACCGTCTTGGCGTTTGAAGGCGATCACCATCAGCAATTTCGCCTTCTACGGGCGCTCAAAAATCGCTTCGGGCCGACCAATGAACTGGGCGTTTTTCAAATGAGCGGGGACGGACTGATCGAAGTTCCCAATCCCTCGGCCATGTTTTTAGAAGAACGGCGGGAAAACCGCTACGGATCGGCCGTGTTTGCAGCGATGGAGGGCTCACGCCCTGTGCTTTGCGAAATTCAAGCACTTTGCACCTCGACACCATTACCCACGCCCAGACGCAACGCGATTGGTATTGATGTGAACCGTGTGCATATGCTCGCGGCGGTGTTGGAAAAGTACACCTCTTTAAGCTTCGCCCATCGAGATATCTACGCCAATGTGGTCGGTGGTCTAAAACTGTCGGAGCCCGCCGTGGATCTGGCGATGGTCGCATCCCTTATGTCGTCGGAGATGCAAGTGCCGCTGCCAGCGGGATCTTGCTTCTTTGGTGAGATCGGTTTGACCGGTGAAGTCCGCGGCGCCAATCTGGCGGTCGAGCGCGTGAAAGAGGCTAGTAAACTTGGCTTCACCGATATCTTTTTGCCCTCGTCCAATTCTCGCTACGTGAAAGAAAAAGACTTCCCCGATGTTCGCCTGCATTGGATCCGCGATGTGGCCGAATTAGAAGCGCGAATGGGCGCCGGCGCTCGGGGCGGGGCCAAAGCCAAACGGTCTACCTCAAAACCGCCGCCGAACGATGTGGATATCTAAGGGGGCCCGCGCTCAATGCAGAGCCCGCTAGGCCGCAAAATGTCGTCTTCGGACGTGCGGAGCTCTGCAAGCGCAAAACCAATAGCTCCATATAGGGAATGCGA
Source organism: Bdellovibrionales bacterium (assembly GCA_050250515.1). Classification (GTDB taxonomy): domain Bacteria; phylum Bdellovibrionota; class Bdellovibrionia; order Bdellovibrionales; family UBA1609; genus JALHOQ01. The sequence continues at coordinate 19,657 of JBFWON010000031.1, forward strand.
TTTGCACTCAATCGTGTCATGAAAAACACCCTACGAGCCACCTTGACTCTTGGACTGATTGTGCTGTCTCTGACTTGGGCTTCTGCAGCCGACTCTGCGGACTTTAGTGATATCCCAAATTTTGTCCCACCGCCTTTGGACCTTAGAAAATCTCCTGACTTGGATTTCGAGAACAAGTTTAAAAAAGTCACCATCGTGTTTTACGTCGATGGATCGGGTTCGATGGGAAATCATACCAAGAAAGTCAAAGCGATGGCGGAACGCCTTACCCGGCGCCTGAGAGACACCAATTGCATGCAGATTCGATTGGCCGTTGTGGATCAAGGCGCTTACGAAGAGAACGTCGCCAGCACAGGTTACCCGGCCGGAATGGCCTTTGTTGGATCGCCCCGCTATTTGCCAATTGAAGCCACTGGTGCTCTGGAACGCTTTAATCAGAGGGTCAACACGGTAATGTTCAATCGCTCTGGGCGTAACGAAGTCTCGGTCGATCACGTGACGGCCACACTTGGTTCAGAAGCCATGGATGGACAGTACCAAGCCGACGATTTGGTGGTGGCAATCGTCGTCACGGACGTGGCCATTGGCTATGACCAAATTACGACCGCGGAGGAGCATCTCAACCGAATTCAATCGGCCCTTGGCAAAACTAAATTTATTGCCTTTGGCTTGGGGCAAAATCCAGATGCGACAAAGTTTAAGTGTGACATTGACGCTCAAGTTTGCCAATCGCTTCTTCCAAATCTCACTGGTGCCCTAGAATCCTCTATTTTGGCAGCATACAACCACACTATTCCTTACCAAACATTCTTAAGACAATGTGAACAGCTCATGCCCAACGGAGTGAAGGCCGATCTATTGAAGAACTTCGTCGAGGGCAGTGGCGGGAAACACTTGGACATTTGCACCCCGAATCCTGGCCGTCTGGTGGATCAAATGGCCGACGCGGTTTTTAGAGCCGCGCAATGTAAGTTTTTAATGTAGGACAGGCGCCCATTACCGCTTGTTCATTTACGGTGTAAGCGATCAGTCATGCACGGACAAAGCGCGAAAGCGCATTTTCCCCGCGCAAGTGACCTCGACGATAAAGTCGGTGTGGTGAGTGAAGCCGCCTAGGCCGGTTGAGCGAAACTCGTGCGCCTGCGAGTCCACCAAGAACAAATAGTCGTCCTGAAAGAAGGCCTGCATCACACCCAAGAGAGTCTCGTCAAACGGACCTTCGTAAAGGCGCCAAAAGAACTCACCGGGAATTTCATGACCTGGCTGAGGACTTTTGTAGTCATGATAAATAGCCTCCGCAGCCTGCTTAGCGGCATCCGGTTTTTGTTTTCGAGTCATCGATTGGCGGGCGGCAGCAGATAAAAACCGCCCAAATTAGCCCCGGCTGAAGCCGTAGACTTGGTCTTTGTCCCGCCTACGGAGAGAGCTTGTGCGACTTGAGATAGGATGGCCGAAGACCATTGGGAGTAGTTGGCGTAATGTAGGCAATCTCCGCTGCGCGGAGGATTGGCTTGAGTGGCAGCGAAGCTATCCACAAACTGGCAAACACCTGCGATAGCTGCCTTAATGGACTCGCTCACGGCCTTCTTTCGAGCATGGTTCTGGCTGCAGCTTCCCCTCGAAACAGAGGCCGGTCCGATCCAAACACACTTCTTCCCAGAGGCTTTAATTTTTGTCGCCAAAGCCCGTGCTTTAACTCCGGCACTCTCAGGCGCTGCAAGGTGATTGTCGCCCAACTGCACAATCACAGTGTCCGATCCGCGCATCAGCTCATCGATAAGGGCTGTTTGGCCTGATCCGCCAGGAAAGTTCAGCCGACCTTCACTCATATCCAACGAAGTGACGCCCTTGTATCGACAACTACCTCGCATAGACTTGGTCAAATAGCCATCAATGGTGGCACCGCAAACGGAACGCGCGGTTTTGAACTGAACTAGTGAGCCTAATCCTTGCCTGAGCTCGGCGAACAACCCGCCGCGCGAGGCGCTTTGGGAATCGCCTATATAGGTCACGCTGCCCGCCCACGCAGTATAAGGCAAAAGAAGGCCCAATAGGCCCAAAATCTTTTTCATTAATCACCCGCCCTGCCAAAACCTCTAAACTGCAAGCTCAAGACCCATTGGGCTTAGTTCATGATTAGGCACACCGTAAATGCTCTATTCAAGTGGCTAACGGATGGTAAGATTGCATCTACTTATCTATATCACCCGCTTGACCGCGCACGACCATTCTCCCCATTTGGCCTGCCGAGCTTTGCTAGTTATCGCCGGAGCGAAGCCGCGATCCAACTTCCAGATTTTTTCGATTTCGCCGAGCGAGGACCAAAAACCCACGCCGAGCCCGGCCAAATAGGCAGCCCCCAGGACGGTGGACTCGGTTTGCGCCGGGCGTTCCACCCGCGAGCCAAGAAAGTCGGCCTGCATTTGCATCAGCAAATTGTTGCGAACCGCGCCGCCATCCACGCGTACAACATTTAATTTTTTCTTTAAGTCCTTTTGCATGGCCAACAGGATGTCGACATTTTGCAAAGTCATGGCTTCAAGTGTCGCACGGGCCAAGTGCGCCCGATTGGTTCCACGAGTCATCCCGACAATGGCAGCACGGGCCTCTGGCTTCCAGTAAGGCGCGCCTAAACCCACAAAGGCAGGCACCAAGTAGACTCCGTCCGTGGACGACACCTGAGCCGCCAACTCTTCCACCTCTGAAGCCTTCGAAATAAATTTCATCTCGTCGCGCAGCCATTGAACGGCCGCGCCACAAATAAACGCCCCACCCTCCAATGCGTAAGTGAGCTTTTTATCGCCTTTGAGTTGCCAAGCGACGGTCGTCAACAACCCGGATTTCGAGGCCACCCTCTGAGTTCCGGTGTTCATCAACAAGAAGGATCCGGTACCAAACGTACATTTGGACATGCCCGATTTGAAACAGGCCTGGCCAAAAAGGGCCGCTTGCTGATCGCCGGCCACTCCCGCGATGGGCAATCCATCAGGCAGTCCAGGAATTCCCTTAGTGACCGCCATTTCACCACTCGAAGGCACGATTTCGGGTAGAATAAAGCTCTTAATACCGAATATTTTTAAAAGTTCGCCATCCCACCCACCAGTTTGAATGTTCATCAACTGAGTTCGCGAGGCATTCGACACGTCAGTCACGTGGGACTTTCCCCCCGAGAGTCGCCAAATCAAGAAGCTGTCGATGGTGCCGACTTTCAGTGAGCTCGAATGCCCCTTCACATGATCGAGCAACCAACGGATTTTGGACGCCGAGAAGTAAGGATCTATCACAAGCCCCGTCTTCGACTTGATCGCCTTGACCTTCGCTTTGTCTTTTTTCAGCCGATTGCAATAGTCCGTCGTGCGACGACATTGCCAAACGATGGCGTTGTGTAAAGGCTTACCTGTTTCGGCGTCCCAAAGAACCACAGTCTCCCGCTGATTAGTAATACCAACGCCCACCAGCTGAGAGCTCGAGACGGAGTTTTCCTTGAGGCAGCGACCAATCCCATCCACGACCGTTTTCCAAATCGCTTCGGGGTCATGTTCGACCCAACCCGCCTTAGGATAAATTTGCGGATGTTCAATATTGACTGAACGTCGCATTTGAGCCTTTTGATCCACCAGGGCCACCGTGCTTCCAGTGGTTCCTTGGTCAATGGCAAGGATGAATTTTTCCACCAGACCCCCTTTTGAAATGAGCAAAAAAAGGTAAAATAGTCGGGATGACCATTCTTGAAAACAAAAAAACAGGTTATGGTAGACCCAGCATGAGGAAGCTGTTTCAGATTAAATCTGACGATGTCTTGCAATATCTGAGAAGTTCAGATCGCGACACGGTCATGTACAAAATCCTCCCTCATTTTTTCTTAGAGCTGATGAAGACCTACTTCCGCGTGCAAGTGGAGGGACAAGAGCATCTACCCAAGAGGGGCCGGGCGCTGATTATTCCTAATCACTCCGGTGTCTCGGGCTTTGACGCCATGGTGCTTAACCATGAAATCACCCGCGCCATCGGTCGATACGCTCGCATCTTGACTCATCATCTCTGGTTTTTGACCAAAACAACGGCCATCCCGGCGCAGCGCCTAGGGTTTATCGAAGCCACCATGGAAAACGGGATGCGCTGCTTGAACAAGAATCAGCTGGTGGTGCTCTTTCCCGAGGGCGAATATGGAAATTTCAAACCTTCCTCAAAAGCCTACCAGCTGCAAGAGTTCAAGCGAGGCTTTATCCGCATGGCCCTCAAAACAAAATCTCCGATCATCCCCACGCTGGTGATCGGGGCGGAAGAGAGTCACGTGAACCTCAGCCGACTCAAGCTCACAAAATTCCTGCGTGGAGTGATCCTTCCCCTGCCTCTCAATGTCCTGCCTCTTCCCAGTAAGTGGAAGATCGTCTTTATGGAGCCCGTGCACCTTCCCTATGGCCCGGAGGCCAGCGAAGATCGAGATCTGGTGCGAGAGTTGGCGGCCGAGTTGCAAGATAAAATGCAGGACCGCCTCAATCTCGAGCTCTCGCGCCGGGATTCGATTTTTATTTGATTCTTGTTAAGGATTTTCGGGGTTCAAGTCATCCGCCGTGTCAGAACCAATGTAGTTGATGATCTCCACCCACTTACGCACCAGAAACCCTGGGCTTTCTGGATTACGACTCACCATGGTGCTGGTGATCAAAGCCGCCACGCTGACTCCCACAACGAGAAGGAGCACATACTCAACGACGATTTGACCCCGTGCGGTCCAAACGCTAAAATTTCGCGATGTCTGAGGCTCCCCCAACACTTTCCTCCGGTCGATCAAGAGGCATTCTTATCGGCTTCGCTCTCGCGATCGGCGCTCTTATGGCGCTCGCCGTGTACAGCATTTCGCGCATGAGTTCTCTGCCTTGGACTCCACCCCTTCGCCACTTGAATATCCAATCGAGCGAGCGAACGGATTTGCCACAAATTGATCATCCTGAATTCCAACGCTTTTTGCAAACAGCTAAGGCCGAAGGCAAGTGGACTCTGCTTAGTTTTTGGTCCGTCACCTGTCCACCGTGTTTGCAGGAACTCCCGAGCCTCAACGCCATGGCGGAGAGCTGGCAAGGTCCAGGTCTGCAAGTCATGACGGTCAATGGCGATCAACCAGAAGACGTTGAAAGCGCTCGATCTTTCCTCTTACAAGAACAGATCTCCATCCCCAGTATCTTTGATCCCAAGTATCGCATTAAAGAAGGATTCAAAATCGAAGTCTTCCCCACGCATTTTCTTATCGATCCCGAGCAAAAAATCGTGTGGCGAGAAATCGGGGCGTTCGACTGGAACTCACAGTCCAGTCGCGATCAGATTATCAAGCTGATGGAGCGGCAGGCTCAAGGTACACCTGCAGAGCCGGATGAGACTGTAGAGTAGTCTCGATTTTCTGGAAGGCTTCGGCAAGACCGTCCTCTTCCAATGGTCCTCGAACCGCTATTAAGACATCCTGGCCCATCATCACAGTCTCCACCTGGGAGCCCTCTTCAAAGATCTCGGCAAAACTTTCAGCCGTTGGATACAGCATGATAAAGACCGAGGTTCCCATCTGACGAAGACTCGACCTTAATTCTGAAAACGACGTCTTCATTAGTCCCTGCACCAAATGGTACACATGCAAAGCCACTGGCTCTTGGTGTTGAGCGAAGTAGATTCGAATCGGACCGTCGAAAATGGCCGCATTAAAGTCTGTCGAGTAGTACTTTGACTGCGTCAGCTGCATGACCGATTGGCCCATGGTGATCTCCTTGTTTGCTTCGTGCAAAGTTGAAACGTCCTTGTCCAACACTAACTGCTGCCCAATAAACTTAGCTCAAGAGTAGAAAAGTTTTTTGTGTAAAATCAAAAGCTTTTTTCGAGAATTTGACCCGCTTTGTACACATTCTGCACGGGATGGCGGCCAATACTGTAGAAAAGCTCTCGCCAAGACCCATCTAACGTCATGAAATCACAACACTTTCCTTGATCAAGTGAGCCCCATTCAGCGTCTTTCCCCAAAGCTTTGGCGGCGCCGAAAGTTAAGGCACAAATGACCTCGGGCAAAAGCATTCGCATTTCTAGCCGAGCGAGCACTCCCACTAAGCTCAAATCCTGAGTTGGACTGGTCCCCGGATTAAAATCCGTGCTGAGCGCAACAGCAGCGCCGGCTTCGATCAGATCTCGAGCGGGTGGATACTTCATGCGCAAGTAGAGATCAGAGGCCGGCAGCAGCACCGCCACCGCGTCGGAAGAAGCTAGGCGCTGGATTCCCTCTGGCTCCAGGTAGACCACGTGATCGACCGACTGAGGGGAAAAGTCCAAAGCCAGATTCGCCCCACCAAAGGCACTCAATTGCTCCACATGGGCCGAGATGGGAAGTCCTAACTCTTTCGCCTTGGCGAAGTACCGTCGACCCATATCAAGATCGAAGAATCCTTTCTCAATGTAGATATCCACCCGATCGGCCAATCGCTCTGCCTTTATTGTCGGCAGATCGTGCTCCACTATATGATCCATGTATCGCGCCAAATCCGGAAACTCGGGGGATTTGGAGTGGGGCCCTAAGTAGGTGCGCACGATATGGGGGCCACGCAATTGTCCCGCGACCCGCAAGATCCGAGCCTCCGTTTCAAAATTCAGTCCGTAGCCGCTCTTCACCTCAATGGCGGTGACTCCTTGACGAACAAATTCATTCACCCGGGTCTGCCCCAAATGCTTGAGCTCCTCGACGCTGGCCGCGCGAGTCGCCCTGACCGTTGAGGCGATCCCTCCCCCTTTGGCCGAAATCTCTTGATAGGTCTGACCCTGAATGCGCCACTCAAACTCTTGGGTGCGATCGCCAGCGAAAAGAAGATGAGTGTGACACTCCACAAAGCCAGGCAATACGTCCCGGCCCCCGAGCGGGACCGTTTGAAAGGCATCACGATCCTGCCGCCCCGAAAAAAAACGATCGAGTTCCTGACGTTCACCCCGCCATAGAATTCGGCCGTTCTCGCAGACAAGCGCCCCGTCACGGATCACCCCAAGGTCGTCCTCGACCACATGGCGGCCGCCCTTCTTTGCCGCCCTGCTCAAGGTGACGAGTTCATGAATCTCTACAAAAATCAGTTTTTCCTGCATATTTTTCCCGCCTGGTGCCAATCAAACCATGGAACTATTTTAACCCTCGACTCCCAAATTCAATTCCCCGCCAAGCCCAAGTAAAACTCAGCAAGGGGGAAGCACATGAAATCTATTGTCAGTTTATTTCTAATCTGTTTCACGGTTGGATTCCAAACCGCACGCGCTGCGGAATCATTTCCAGGGCTGCCGAAGATGGTCAAATGCCCGGCCATTGGAGATGAGTATGCAAAACTGCTCAGTAAACTGGACGCCATCAAGGCCTCAATCAAGGCGGATGCGAATTGCAAGCATGTGGAGCTGAAGGTCAAGTCCCTTGAAGACCTTCTGGTCACGGACCGGCAAAAAATATTGGACATCACTTCGAAATCGAAGGAACAAATCCTGTCCCAACAAGAAGCCGCCTTGGTCGCGGATTACGCAGAAAATGTGACGACCAAAGTGGCCAGTCTCTACGATCTTTTCACCGACGCCAATCGTTGCTTCGCCGACGACAAGGCCGAAGACTCATTGGCCCAACTGGCAAGCTTTGCGAGCGAAGCCTCTCGTTTGGTGGCTTCCGTCAGTGGTCCCTGGGGCACGCCCATAGCCTTGGCCGGTCATGTGGTGGCCGGGTTTTTGACCGGACTTGATAAGGTCATGAAGTCTCGGGTGGGCTACGATTTTCAAAAGCCCGATCAGTGGAAGAACTACGTCCAAACTCTTTGTACTTTTCATAGCTACCAAGATCAGGTCGAGCACTTACTCAATCCGCAAGCGAAGCTGCAAAAACTAAAGGCTCTATCAGATCGGTTGAAGCTTTCTTTGTCGCAGATGACACATTCATGTGCCGAGTGCGAAGTGATTGAATCGAACTTGGGTAAAAAGTCTGAGAGTGAACTGGAGGCGATGGCCCAATCTGTGGACCGCGCCAACTCCAAACCACTTGGATCCTACACGCTCTACGGCGCGGGTATCCAAGCCTGGGTCCAACGCGAAATGACTCGTGTACAGCAAGAGTCCACTTCGTACTGGGCGGGGATTTCGGGCCGGCATGTGTTGGCCCAGTCTCGCTACGAGTTACAGAGTTTTTTGGTGGATCGCGAAGCTCCTCGATTTTTGGCCTATCAAATAGGCAAAGCCAGTCAGGATCACCGACGCTTTATGACCTTTGCGGGTTCCGAAGGACGCGGGCTCTATTACCAGATCTCTCGCGCCAACCAGGACGCCGTAGTGGTCCTCCCGTCCTCTCTCTTTGCTGATCCGATTCAGTATTTTCAGGCGCTGATTCTAAACCCCATTCGATGGGAACTCATGTCACCGACAGTTGAAACGGAAGACCTTCGATATGCTTGGCAGCACTACCGCGACCAAGGTCTAAATTTATTTTCGATGGGTAAGGGCTCTTTGCAGGTGGTTCAGGGATTTTGTGGATTTTTTCAACAGTCGAGCTACTACTCCCCGGCCATTAGGTCGTATTGTACATCGCGCAGTGCCCAAGACCTGGCCTCACAGATTGCGTCCCTTGAAAAGCATTTGAGTCAGGTGCGCCTGCAAGCTCCGCCTGAGGTCGACACTCAGATCTTTAGTCCTGTTCGCCCCTTGGGTGAAAAGGCTCCGCTGACTCGTCTTGAGACAATCGAGGCTTGGAGCCAGTTTCTAAGTACGGAGCTCCGCTAGGCCACAGGCCGCTAAACCCTGACACTCCAATCACCGATAAAACAATGGTTGGAGTGTCATAATGGGTGCTGACGCAAAGAAAAAAAAGGACGAGCCAAAACAGCCTCTGGTTGTAATTCCGGCTGGCGTGCCCAGCGAAAGCGTCACCAATGCCACCACCATCAAGGCGCAATCGCAACTGGACACCATGGCCACCCTCCTCACGTTCCTAAAGGAAAATGGCGGTTCCGACATTCACATTGCCGCCAACAATCGAGTCATGATCCGAATCCGCGGTACTATGCGACCCGTGAACTATTTTGTCTCCGATGAAGATGTTCACAATCTCATCATGCCCGTGATCGATAGTGATCAGCGCCAACAACTCGAAAGAGACAAAAGCTTAGATTTTAGTTTTCACAAGTTGGGGATTGGTGTTTTTCGAGCCAACGTATTCTATCAGCGACATGGTCTGGCTTTTGTCTTACGGATCTTGCCGGAAAATCCGCCGACCATCGACGAATTGGATTTACCCTCGATCATCAAGCGCACGTGTTACACGGACAATGGCTTGATTCTTGTGACCGGACCGACGGGCTCTGGAAAGTCGACAACCCTCGCCGCCATGATCAATGAGATCAACATGTCTCAGCGCGGTCACATTATCACTATTGAAGACCCGGTCGAGTTCCTGCACGAGAGCAAAAAGTGCATGGTCAATCAACGAAGTTTGCAAGATCATTTTATTGATTTTGCCTCAGCCCTTAAATCCTCTCTGCGGGAAGACCCCGATGTCATTCTGGTGGGTGAGATGCGTGATCGAGAGACCATGCAAATGGCCATTCGAGCGGCCGAGACCGGCCACTTGGTTCTTTCGACTTTACATACCAACTCGGCCGCCAAAGCCATCGACCGAATTTTGAACTCGTTCCCGGCCGACGAACAAGATGAGGTTCGGACGGTTCTGTCAGAAACACTTCGCCTTGTGGTTTCGCAAAAGCTGATTCCCAATCGAAACGGTACGAAGCTGAAACTTTTTCTCGACATATTGGTGAACAACCGCGGCGTGGCCAACTTGATTCGTGAGGGCAAAACCTATCTTATCGAAAATGCCATGCAGACCGGAGCCGACGAAGGCATGATGCTCATGGATCGCGCCATTCGCGAGGCGGCTGAGGAAGGCGCTATTCGAATGGCCGATGCCCATGAAATCGCCAATGACAAACGAATCATTGAAGAGAGCGCGGCCTTCCTGCGCAATGAGGCCGGTATCGTTGAGACCGTCAATCGACTGGCTCGCGAGGAATTTGGTGGCCCTATGGATCCGAAAAAGATCAAAGAAAACGAAAAAGAAGGTGGCGAAAAGCCAGAAGTTCTTATCAAGGACGGAATTGCGATAAAAGGCAGCGGTCAGTTACCGAAAGAATTGATTGGAATTAAAGACATCGTCGCCGAGCTAAAACCGGGCTTTCGAAAGCCCGGCCAGCAAGAGCCCGAAAAGCCCGGTGAAAGAAAAAGTCCGGTCAATATCAAGCAGGTCAAGTAACAGTCGAACGGCCTCTTTTAGAGGCCCCCGCATTACTTCATTACTTTTAACAGTTCGACATCAAATACGAGCACAGAGAATGGCGGGATACCGGGCTGCGGTTGAGCTCCGTAAGCCAACTCCGGCGGAATGTACAATCGGTAGACCGAACCTTCCGGCATCATTTGGAGGGCTTCTTGCCAGCCTTTAATAATGCCATTGACCGGAAATTCGGCGGGCTTTCCACGATCATGGGAAGAATCAAACTTCTGACCCGTAATCAAAGTTCCTGTGTAGTGAACTTGGACTTTGTCTTTGAGGCCAGGTTTTTTACCTTTGCCTTCTTTTAAGACTTCATATTGAAGACCAGTACCGCTGGTTTTGACTTTGGGATTGGCCTTATTCTTCTCAAGAAACTCAGCGCTGAGAGCCTTATTCTTCTCGGCTTCTGCCATCGACTTGGCCTGAGCCGCTTGCTGAAGATTCTGAATGGCTTTTTGTTGATCTTCCGGAGAAACTTCCGGCTTCTCGCCCTTCAAGCCTTGTTGCACGGAATAGCCGACCACTTTCGGATCTAACTCCACGCCTTGAGCCTTAATATTTTGAGCGATGTTCTGGCCGATTGCATAGCTCAGTTTCGCTTTTTCGTTGTCCAATTTCGGTTTTCGTTCGCATGCGAGCTGAAGAGCTACCGTAGCCCCGATCGCAAGCACTAATATAGGTTGCATTCTCATAAGCTGTCCTCCTGGGATTTCCACCACCCCAATAGTGAAACCCCAAGCATATATTGATGTCTATCAAAATTTTATTTTTGGCTTTCGAACGGAATCCCGTGCCGAATCACGCCACGCTCTTGCGCCGTCTTCCAGGCCCGGTCGTACCCCGCATCCACATGACGAAAAAGTCCCATTGCAGGGTCCGCCGTCAACACGCGCCCTAAGCGCTTTTCCGCCTCTGCGGTTCCGTCGGCCACAATGACCTGTCCCGCGTGTAAAGAGTAGCCCATACCCACACCACCACCATGGTGAAAGCTGACCCAACTGGCCCCACAGGCCGTATTGACCAGAGCGTTAAGAATCGGCCAATCGGCCACCATATCGGTGCCATCCGCCATGCCTTCGGTTTCGCGATTCGGGGAGGCCACTGAACCACAGTCCAGATGATCCCGCCCAATCACGATGGGGGCTTTCACTTTGCCTTCGCGGACCAACCGATTAAAGGCCAGTCCGGCTTTCATTCGCTCGCCGTATTCCAGCCAACAAATTCGGGCGGGCAGGCCCTGAAAGGCAATGCGTTCACTCGCCATATCGAGCCATCTCAGCAGGGACTGTTTTTCCGGAAAAAGTTCGCGAATGGTTTGATCCGTCACCGCTATATCTTTTGGATCACCGCTCAAGGCGACCCAACGAAATGGACCACTTCCTAAGCAGAACAAAGGCCGAATGTACTCTGGCACAAATCCTGGGATTTTAAAGGCGTTGGCTTCGCCACCCTCCACAGCCATGGCGCGAATATTATTACCATAGTCAAAGGCGATGGCGCCTTTGGACTGCATCGCCAACATACCATGCACGTGCTTGGCCATGCTTTCTTTGGCTAAACGCACATGCTCTTCTGGCTTTTCCTTCCGAAGTTTGGCCGCCTCTTCAAGTGAGTAGCCCACCGGAATGTAACCGAGCAAAGGATCGTGAGCACTAGTCTGATCGGTCAATAGGTCCGGAACAAAACCCTGATCGAGAAGCTGATGAATGACCTCGGCCATATTTCCGAGCAAGGCCACGGACCTGGCTTGGCCCGCTTGTTTGTATTTGTTCACCCGGCTGATGGCGTCTCTGAGATTGTCAGCCACCTCATCCACGTAACGAGTTTGAATGCGTCGCTCAATGCGAGTGGGATCTACTTCCACAGCTAAGACGGTGGCCCCGGCAAAAACGCCCGCAAGGGGCTGGGCTCCGCCCATTCCACCAAGACCGGCCGTTAAAATCACTTTGCCCCTAAGACTTCCGCCGAAATGCCGTCGCCCCGCCTCGGCGAAAGTTTCATATGTGCCTTGGACGATTCCCTGAGAACCGATGTAAATCCACGAGCCCGCCGTCATTTGCCCGTACATCATCAGACCGCGGCGCTCAAGATCATCAAAAGTTTCCCAGTTGGCCCATTTGCCCACAAGATTCGAATTGGCAATCAACACTCGGGGCGCATCGGGGTGGGTGGTGACAATGCCAACAGGCTTACCCGACTGCACAAGCAAAGTTTCATCATTTTCCAAGGCTTTTAGCGCACTTAAAATTCGATCAAAACTCGGCCAATCGCGGGCCGCTTTGCCACGCCCACCATAGACCACGAGGTCCTCTGGACGTTCCGCCACGTTCGGATCGAGATTATTCTGGATCATTCGGTAAGCGGCCTCTTGAATCCAACCTTTACACGAAAGTTCGAGACCCGTCGGGGCTTTGACTGTCCTTACCATTCCAATTCTCCTGCGGTCTTTTGCAAAACGGCGCTCAAGCGATCCGCCCGAATAAGATTTCGAATTTCGGCAATGTCGTCGGCAAAGACACGATCTTCGCGGGCAAAGGGCACGGTCTCGCGAATGAGGTCATGCGCCGCTTTCACTGTTCCCGAAGACGAATGCTCAAGCAAATCGAGCGCCTGGGTCGCGCTTAAAAATTCCATCGCCACAATATTTTCGGCATTGCGTGTGACCTGCAAAAACTTGCGGGCGGCAATGGTTCCCATGCTGACATGGTCCTCTTTATCCGCCGAAGTGGGGATGCTATCGACCGAAGCCGGATGAGCAAGGATCTTATTCTCGCTGACCAATGCGGCCGCCGCCACTTGCACAATCATATGTCCGCTATTGAGGCCTCCATTGGGCGCCAAGAAGGCGGGAAGATCCGACATGGCCGGGTTGATTAGCTTTTCTATTCGGCACTCGGAAATACTAGCCGCTGCACTCATCGCAATGGCGGCAAAGTCCATGGCGAAGGCCACCGGTTCCCCATGAAAGTTGCCGCATGAGAGAATCTTGCCCTCTTTGGCAAAGACCAACGGATTGTCCGTGCTAGAGTTGGCTTCGACTTCCAAAGTCCCAAGGCATTGGCGAATGGCGTCTTTGGCTGCACCGTGAACGGCGGGCATACAACGCAAAGAATAGGAGTCCTGCACCTTCGTGCAGTTCACATGACTTTCGGAAATGGGGGATGTTGATCCCAAAATCTTAAGCATGTTGCGGGCGGTTTTGGCTTCGCCCGGATGGGGTCTGGTCGCCGCAATCAAGGGATCAAAGGCTTTGCGCGAACCTTTAAGAGCTTCGAGCGACATTCCCCCCGCCAGATCCATAAGTAGCAACAGTCTGCGCGCTTCGTAAAGCGCGAGCAAGCCAACGGCGGTCATCACTTGGCAACCATTGATCAGCGACAGACCCTCTTTCGCTTTGAGTTCGAGGGGTGCGATTTTGAGTGAGGCTAAGACTTTACTTGTCGATTCCTCTTTGCCGTTTTGCCAAACATGACCTTCGCCGATTAAGGCCAGCGCCAGGTGGGACAACGGGGCCAGATCACCTGAAGCCCCCACACTCCCCTGCTGAGGAATCACGGGAATCACATTTTGATTTAGAAATTCAAGGATTTTGTCGATCACTTCGGGACGAATTCCACTATGACCTCGGATCAGGGCATTCGCTCTTAAAGCCATAATAGCGCGAGATTGCGGAATGGAAAAAGAGTCTCCCACACCGCTCGAGTGCGATCGAATCAGATTTTTCTGCAGTTGAACAATATCGGCCGGTGAAATCTTCACGCTGGAGAAAGCGCCAAATCCCGTGTTCACCCCGTAGATGACTTCGCCCGCATCTAAGCGCGACTCGATGTAACCGCGTGAATCACTGACCCGCGCGCGAGCGCCTGACGCCATTTGTACGGGCTCATTTCCGTGGGCGATCCTCCACAGGGTCTCTAAATTCATATTCTCGCCATTGAGCTCAATCATTTGGACCTCTTCAATTGTTGAATGGCGGAGGCATAGTCATTTTTAAAGACAAAATTTCCGGCCACCAAAACGTCGGCCCCGCGCACTTGCTGAGCGGTCTCCGCATTGATGCCGCCATCGACTTCAATCAAGACGTCCTCGCGTCCCAACCGAGTCAGTTCTGCGCGCACGAGTTCTATTTTTGCAACCTGATCCGCCATAAATGATTGGCCACCGAAACCAGGCTCGACAGTCATGATCAAAACTAAATCCACCAAAGACAAATGGGGAAACAAAGATTCCACCGGAGTTCCCGGTCTTAGTGTGATCCCGGGTTTCACACCGAGCTCTCGAATTCGTTTCAGAGTGCCTGCGACCTCGGGGGTGGCTTCTACGTGAATGGTGAGGTAATCCGCCCCCGCTTTGACAAAGTCTTCAATGTAACGCTCGGGTCGATCGATCATCAGGTGCACGTCAAGCGGTCGCTTGGCAAAGCGTTTAAGTCCTTTCACCACCGGCGCACCAATGGTGAGATTGGGCACAAAATGGCCATCCATGACGTCGACGTGGATCCAATCCGCGCCCGCGGCTTCCACGGCCTGAATCTCTTCACCCAAGCGAGCAAAATCGGCAGACAAAATACTAGGCGCTACAAGAAATGTTGAAGGTCGGCTCACGGCTTCTCCTGGTTCGGACCGTAACCTGCCCCGAGATGTAGAGAGAATCAAGACCGCGCGCTTGGATGCGGCGGGTTATCCCTAAAACACAGTGGTTGCTTTGGTATCAGAGGCTCCGAAACCGGCGCTATTCACACCGAGTACATTCAGAATTCGTTTGTGAATGTCGGGATAGCGAACTTGCTGGGTGATCACTTTGTTTCCCACAATAGCCCCACCCGCCGTGCCCGCCAGAAGACCAATGCAACCATCATGATTGTGATCTCCATCGCCCAAGTTACTTCCGTACATCAATACACTCGTGTCGAGAAGGCTCCGACCGTCAGGTAGATAAGGTTCACCCATGCGATTGATCAAGTAGGCCACGCGAGCCGCATAAAAAGCACACCAAGCCTTCCATCCGTTCAAAGTGCCTTCACCGACGGAGTAGTGGCTGTCTTCGTGATGTCCACGATCGGAGAGACCAAAGATATGGGCCTGATTGCCAGACTCATACTCAAAGAGCCAAGAAACTGAATGAAATTTTTCACAGCGTAACGCTAGGACAATCAAATCGCTAATCACATCATTTCGTTTGTCCCAGTTACTCGACATGTCGGTGTATGGATTGGGCACCACAGATGACTTCGCAGGCGTGCCACATGACACCGGTGTCGGTGACGGTGACGGTGACGGTGACGGTGACGGTGACGGTGACGGTGACGGTGACGGTGACGGTGACGGTGACGGTGTCGGTGACGGTGACGGTGTCGGTGACGGTGTCGGTGACGGTGTCGGTGACGGTGACGGTGACGGTGTCGGTGACGGCGTGGGTGATGGAACGTCCGCCACCACGACTAAATTCTTTTCGGCATCGCGAACCGCCGTTAAAAACTGATCCAAACGCGCCCGGTCTGAGGACGAAACCGTTTTGTCCAGCATTGCCACTTGATCCTTCACCCCGTCCAAAATGGATTGGCGTTTACTGCGCAAAACTTCAGTTGCAGTCGGTGCCGAAACGGCCAAAGGTTTAACCGTTGCCGCGCCGGCCGTCTTACCAAAGATCAAATCAAAAATGTCACTGGGCAAGAATCGCCTGGGGACGGCCTTGCCACCTTTATATGAAAGCGCATCGTAGTCATCGTACACGGAAGAGGCTATAGCCAAAGTCGATTCACCATAGGCTGAGCTTAAGACGTTATCGACAGAAGTAAATCCTCCCGCTCGAACATCGGAGGCGTTCTCACAGCGCTGTCCAGTCAAGGAACTTGCCAGCCCTGCTTCGTGACCCGCATTGAAGTTGGACACATTTTTGCAATCGTTAAACCAAATCAACTTGCTTTTATGGGGTGTGAGCAGCGACGCCACAGCGGCCATGGAGGGATCCGAATTGAAGGCCATCTGATTGCCATTCATCGTCGCTTGCCAAGTTGGTTTGTACTTCCCATTAGGCTTTTGAATCCAGATTCCGTTGAGTCGCACTCCTGCCATTTGTGCCAGAGCGCGAATCGGAATCATGGATTCAAGAAAGGGCAGCGGGATCGTCGCGAAAGCACTCTTCAGGACCGTTCGTCGTGACAGCGGCGCTTGATTCCAATACTTAAGACGGCTCATAAGTCCCCCAGATCTACTCTCTAAGAAAGGCCGGAGTGGCCACGATTTGTTCAATCAGATCTACGATTGACCCCTTCTTGCTACTAATGATGGTTCCAATATTCTGGCTGTTACAAAGGTCAACGTCATCTAGCTCCCGTCCTACGCTGTACGCCAGCGTGGACTTTGCCAAACATTGATAAAAGGACTCTGCCTTTTGGTCGGCAAATTCCTTTAACGAAGCGACACCATTGAAACCTGCACCACCAAGTGCACTGGTCGGGTCAATGGCGGCCCCATTTTCATATTGGGAAATGAAGTTTCCGAGCGGATTGAAGTTCTCAAGTGGAATCCCAAGCGGATCGATCATACGGTGACAACCCAAGCAGGCAGGGGCTTGCTGTCTGGCTTTCGCGTAATCCAACGGACTCGGATTTTCTGGCACTAGCCCTTCGGGGAGTTCCAGCACCTTTGGTGGCGTCAGAGGCGGATTGCACATCACTCGCTTCAGATAAAAGTAACCTCTTTTCTGAATCGACGATTCGGCACTTGTGGAATGGGAGGCCAAAAACCCCCCTTGCGTCAATAGTCCGCCTCTGCCATCGGTGTAGATCTTCTGACTCCAAATTCCAGAGTTGGACTTAGCAAAACTGTAGTTGGCGTCGATGATCTCTATGAGTGGACGCTCTTGGCGCAGAATGAATTCAAAGAACACAGCGGATTCAGTTGAGTAGTCTCTCCTTAAATTTTCATTCCACTCGGGAAACCGCATCGGGTTGAGCGCCGTGGTCTCCAGCTTGTAAAGTTCAAACCACTGAAACAAATAGTCCTTGATGTAGCCATTGTGAACTTTTGGACTTTCCAGCATGCGCTTGATTTCAGTGCGCAGGCCAGTTGAGCTACTGAGCTTTCCGGCCTGAGCCGATGCCAGCAGCTGAACATCGGGTAGATC
Organism: Bdellovibrionales bacterium; assembly: GCA_050250515.1. Classification (GTDB taxonomy): domain Bacteria; phylum Bdellovibrionota; class Bdellovibrionia; order Bdellovibrionales; family UBA1609; genus JALHOQ01. The sequence goes on from JBFWON010000031.1 coordinate 37,097, forward strand.
ACTCCACAGCACGGACGCTAATCGATGGGCCAAATCGATGGCGGTTAGGGCTCGACTCCCCTGGTTTTTGGCCTGGTAGTTTTTGTAGAGAAAATAGGGAGAAACCAGCGTCGCCACCATCCCCATTTTGACTTTGTCCAAATTGGTGTCGCCCGATTGAGCCACCTTCAAGACCGAATCAACAGCGCTCGGAACGGCCGCTTGGCGAAAGGCGCGCGAGGCAAAATCAGATACCACTTTTTTCCCGCAGCTATCAAAAGTCATAGTTTCAACATCACACGAGGGCGCGAAAGTATGATCTGAGAAAGCTAGATCCACCAAGGACTCAGCTAAATGAAAATACTCCTCGTAGTAGCCACCATCAATAGATTGAGAGGCGGAAAAGTTCTTCATGTTGTAGGCCGAGCTAGCCAACGTGTCGGCCGGCAACCTCTGAATATCGATTTGGTCTCGACCAAGTCCTGTAAGGGTGCTCACAATGTTGGCATACTCAGTTCGGGTGAGACGTTGAAATCCCACGGACGTACCGGAGGTCCCGCAAGACTTCGTTTGCGGCGCGGTGACTTGTCCTGTCGAGTTGCCTTCCACGCTGGACAAAATTTTTCGCGAACTTAGCTTTTGGCATCCCATGATGAGACTCGAACTCATAATGACCGCCGTTAAGGCACTCAGCTGCCGGTTGGCCGCAAGACTTCGATGACTCAACATTTCCCCCTATCAATCCCCTCACCAACCAATCTAGCGATTCAAAGAGGTCGGTCGTACTCAAAAAATTGAGCCGCGGGACTTATCTGTCTCCGACTGATACATTTTAAGGGCTCAGCTTGAGGTGTGCGGTTCGAAGTGGGCTCCAGTCCGAGACACTACCGCCTTTTCGCGCGCGCACTCGCCAGAGAAAGGGAAAGTCGACTTTGCCGGAGGCCCGCCAAACCAAGTTCGACGTTGTCGAGGTCGTTTCAAAAACCACACTCTGATCGTTAGAATCCAAGATCTGAAAATCATAGGAATTGATGCGCTCGACTGGCTGCCACTGAAAAAAGACGGAAGCGTCTTGCCCCTTAAAGTAAGAGACCACCGCCGAGTCCTGGGGGCTAACAAGTTCTGGAGAACGAATATGAAAATTCGCGTGCAATCGGAGGTGAGACGAGGGACTAAATACCGAGGTCGGCACTTCGAAACCTTTCAGGCTTCGAACCCGAACGAAATAATCCACCTCTGGCTGCACCTGCACTCGCACTTCGGGAAGTGCAGAAAAGTAAGATTGAGACTCTTTGAAATCAGCCGTCTTACTTACTTGCAATTCAAAACCCGCACTCGCGGTCGAGTCTCGCCATGACACTTTAATGGGTCGCTCTTCCTCTGGGTCGTCCGTGTGAGAGAGTTCAATTTTCATCTCGATTTCTTTGGGAATTGTCGGGGGATTCACGGATTCCACCACAGAAGCTATTTCTCGAATCAGCGGCGGCGGGGGCGGCGAAACTTCGGCGACAGAGGGTTGAGCCTCAACCCGAACGGCTTCGGGATGCTCCTCTTTGGTCAACGTTGATTTCTGACCCTCGCGAATCAAATTGACCGATCCTCCTTGAGAGAGCGTGAGCTGGGCGGCTCCTTTTTGAATTTCCACATTGATTTGCTGCTCGGAGAAATCCAAAACCATAAGGGTTCTGGCCTCGACACGAACTTCCGATTGATTGACCAGCTTGATTGTCGCTCCCGAATTTTCGCCAGTATAAATACTTTGTCCCGAGGTGAAAACCTCACCACTTTGCACATCTCTCCAGGCCAAGGTCTGGTCTGTTCGCGTTCGAACTTCTCCGGCAAAACTGACCATCGTACCCACGGGCTTCGCATCACGCCCCAAGGCCAGTCCATTGGAATCGAGCTGCATCATAAACAGGGCTCCCGCCCCGACCAGCAAGGAAAGCCCCACCAGCACAAGGTCGGTTGTTGAGTAACCCGGTTTTCGATCTACAAAATCCACAGCGCAAAACCCACTTTTATGCTTTTCGTATCGGTAAAAACTTGGCCAAATTCGATCCGACCTTTGTATAATAACCCATGCGCAAATTCATTCGCTGGTCTCTGAAGACCAAGCTCCTCAGTCTGATGATTGTTCTGACAAGCTTAGTCCTGACTGTATACGCCATCGTGGTATTGACCGATTTTCGCAAAGATAAAACCGCGTACGTCTTTGACTCGGCCCTCTTGCAGGTGCAGGGTCTGGCCAGTCTGATCCGCACCGAGATTAATACCGGAATTCACCAAACGCAGGCGATATTCTCTTACTTTTCGACTCGCCAGAGTCGATTCCTGACCCAGGCTCGTGCGCGACTCGAGGAAGAAGAGAATATTGTAGGGATTGAAATTTACTCCGCTTCAGACTCGGGACAAATCACACGCCTTGATTCATTGACACGTCTGAAGGAAAAATTGGAGCCCAAACCCCAGTCCATTGAACAAATTCTTGGCCAGCTGCAAACCGGGCAAATTTGGCTCGAGCGATGGGCCGGGCGAGATGATGGATGGGTTGTGATGGCGCCCATCAAAGCGGCGGCCGGCAAAAATCGCTTAATGGCGGTTTCGTATTTTAGAAATTCTACTTTTTTGGAGACGCTCAATTCGGCTAAACTTCTGAACAAT